>NZ_CFRCNA010000004.1:0-80494 GCF_986145555.1 Fannyhessea sp. | reverse complement strand
TCCCATTCCGAACCCGGAAGTTAAGCCCCCTAGCGCCGATGGTACTGCGGAGTTAGTCCGTGGGAGAGCAGGACGTCGCTGACCAACGAGGGACATTTGTATATCGCGTGTCTTTGGTTGGATGTGCGGTGATATCTGGTTTGTGTTTGTGGGATAACCTCTTATGTTAGATATGTAATATCTTAGATATTCATACTAGGATATTTTTCCTAAGCCTCTGTAAGCCTAAATTCGGCTTGTTGAGTTGTCTGTTGATGTTTTTCTTCTCATTATTTTTTAGTGCCTCTCTAGAATCTTTGTAGGCTGTTCCAGGCGTGCTGCGATACGACTGTGACGCATCAAATTTAAGTGTTAAGGGGAAATTTAAGTCTATGGTTTATTTAATCTACAAGTAATTGCTGAAGCATTCTAATCATAAGTACGATTTTTTTGCTTCACAACTTGTACGTAGTGCCTTTGAGCCTGATTTTTCTCCAATCTTTACGTTATTAAAGATTCTCATACGAGATGGTTAAAACTTTTCCATTTCCTGTATTGCTCGATCCATATTTTTATCATTGATTTATACAGTTCTAAACTCTGATTTTGTCTTTATCGAACCAAAATATATACCGTCTACCGATTAAACAATACCACTTGCCGAACTACAAATATTCGTATTTTTATCATTTATTGAGCAATGCTTGTATTTTTGGTTCCCTTTGAGCTTTGTTTCGCGTTGCTATATTCCTTGCAAAAAATTTACTTCAAAATTTTAATCTTACGTGTTTTGTGCAAGTCTTTTTTCAAATCCGTGCAAGTTTGTTGCAAGTTTTCCAAATTTCGGCTTCATGGGAAACACTCACGCATAAAAATATTCAAAAATCTAAAAAATCTTTCAATTTACTCTTGCATTTTTCTTGCAGATTACTTTTATTTTCATTCAAGTTATGGCTTTTCGTTTTTCTGAATAGAATCCCTAACTTACAAAAAAATAGGTTTCCATAGCTGAATGGAGATGATTGATATGTGTTATTATTCGGATACATTAAAACATTCTGAGATTTCTATTATCTCATGTGATAACTATGCTTTTAGTTCTAATCCAATTTTACTACCCTCTAGAACTTCTTTGCTTGATAAGTATGTACCCGATGACACCAACCGCGGACATATTCTCCTTATCAGTGCTGCTCATGGATGCGGTAAAACTTTCTCTGTTGATACACTTATGCATTATTATGAGCATAATAATTATGAGACTGTACATTTTGACCTGTCTTCCTGTGCGCAGGAAAATCTTTTTAACTTTTTTATACGTCTATACAATAAATTTTCCAAGAAGAATCTTTTAGCGCATCGATATTTTGTTGTTTTTAGCCATGTCTATAGTTTTGATAATCAGGTACATGAACAGCTTATTCGTGTTGCATCTCTGCTTTTTAATACGGATAACCGTATTCTGATTGCAACAAGACCGCAATATTTGCATTTTTATAGAAAGCTTTATCCGCTTGCGCAGCTTGTCAATAAGTCTGATTTGACGGCAAAAATGTCAAACAAATCTCATGGGATTTTGCAAGCCACACATGGGATTGCAGCGCTTAGTTGTGCACTGTTGCGCGATAGAGAACATGATTGCGATATTCATGCGTACAAATCGTCTTATCTTAAAGCGCTTACAAGCTACATGCTTTTCTATATAAATGATTATGGAAAGCATTGTCAGAGCAAGGATCAGAATGCGTGTCAATCATACGTGCCTATGTTATTGCTTCTTTTTAGTTTGGGTTCGTCTCGTTTAGCCGAAGTTGAATCAATATGCAGAAAACTTAATATAGATTATACCGATATTCAAAAATATACGTCTTTAGAGGATGGTTTTATTGAATTTAATTTATACACATCTTCTTTTGAGGTTGCGGGATTATGTGATGATCGTTTATGGCAGTTAGTTATCAAACACTTAGCTCAATATTTTAAGAATTATCCTGAACTGATTTGGGTAGTTGCTTCAAAACTTGCGCAAAGAGGTTCTTATATACGGTGTGCAACCATGCTTAATCTTATAAGTGAGCTCATCTCTACGTCCTGCGATATATCAAGTGGGTCTTTTTTAGAGGATGCATATCTTAAAGAATGTATAGGAATTTTGCTTGAGCGAGGTTATGGTCTTATTTTGTCAGGACAAACCGATGCCGTCCGTTTCTTACTGAAAATTTGCGAATATGCATATGCCAAAACATGGAGCTTTCAATTTTTAAAGCAGGCTTATAACTTACTTACCAATGAATTTCTTCCAGAGCTTTCAAAAAAGACAGAAGATTTGTTATTAAAGGATATGGATAAATCTAACTTGGTTAATGAGACTCACGAGTTAAAGGGCGCCTGCGTTACGCATACAAAGGGCACCTGTGTTGCGCATACAAAGGGAGGCTCAGTTGCGCACACGGCAAAACGAGATGTAGAAGAAGCTGAAAACTTAGAGCAATCTAGCCACCGCACCTCATCTGTTGCAAATACTGTGCTACCACAAACAACGCTGACGAATCCTAATCAAGTACCTCATGCAACAATACTGCAAACAGCTCACAAGAGAATACCATATGTTACCAAGAAAACGAAGGAATACTATGCATATATGGAAGTTGTTCGTTTGCTTGAATATATAAGGGAGTACAGTCGTTTTTCTTTGGACGAATATAAACACTTGCCGCGTTTATCTAAATCTCGTGCACCTTTGGTTTATCACATTATGCAGATGGTCAAACAATTGGTGCAGGGTAATTTTCTTAAAGCACTCCATAGAGCAAGCTTACAAACACATGTGAGTGTGCCACAAACTATATTTGATGTTTTGGAGTGTCACACCAGATATTATGCATATGTTATGCTTGGTCTTCCTCCTGAGGGCACTCTTCCATCTTCAAGCGGTGAAAAAAGTATATTTGCATTTGGTAAGGATTCATCTTTATGCACTTATATAAGTTATTGTGATGAGCTCATTGCCATGCTGTCTAAATTAAAACCTGTGTTTTCCCGAGGAGCTGAGGCAATACGGTGTGCGCAGGAACATGATAATAAAACATTTGAAGTTATTTTTTATATAGCAGATGCTATCAACCATCTTTTACAAGGAAATTATAGACAGGCACTGTCGCGCGCTCAAGCAGGATTCAGTATAGCAACAAGCTTTACTGGAGTGTCTGCAACATACATCCAACAGGTTGCATATTTTATTCATATATGTGCATGTTTGCTTGCTAAAGAGCCCATTAAAACAAAAGACATCAACTGCTGCGAGGGTTTCTTTCAAGACCTTGTAAGCCTTGTTTTATATTCACTGTATGCTAGCAATTGGTTTGATGATAGAGGGTCGATACCATCGCACGCTGTCATACTTAAACCCATAGTAAGCATTCCTTCGAGAAATATGTCGTGGATTTATGCACTGGTGTACAAGCTTTTCCCTACTTGTGTATCTGTGTTTGTGCAAAACACACCGCTTGCATGGCAAAAGACTTTTTTGCAATTCATGAAAACATGCTTTGTTGATTTTTCATGGGATAGCCAACAAACAATGGTATCTATGCAGCCTCAATTTAAGCAAATGGATATATCGCTGGACAAGGGTTTATTGACAAGCGATTTACAAGACAACAAGGTGAATCTACATTCGGACTTAGAGCCTTTGCATGAACTACAGTTATTCTCATGTGGAAAACGCGTCTTTATTCAATGTTTTAATCGCTTTTCTGTTTATGTTGATGGTGTGGCTCAAGATACACGTTTGTTACAAAAACGCCATGTTAATCAGCTCTTAGGATATTTGTCACTGTGCCCCCAACATCGTTCTAATCGTTATAATTTAATCACTGCTATTTGGGGAGATTGCGACTTTGAATATGGTATGGTAAGGCTGTATGAAACCATGAGTGCCGCTCGTAAAGCCATGCATGCAAAAGAGCTACCTCAAAATCCCTTACGTGTTAATAAGAATGAAGGCATGATTTTTCTAGATGATGCCGTAATTACCTGTGATGTTGATATATTTGCGCGCTTATCAAAAAGTATTGTGCATGAAGAACTTAACGATGAAGCTGTGATAGATAAAGGATGTCGTGCACTGACATTATTTGGATCGGGTATTGACGTTATAATCAACGATTTGAATGGTAAGTTTTATGGCTGTTGTGAGGAAATCCAAAACTTATTTGCCACCGTATCGATATTGGTAAGTAATGCTGCGTGCAGACAGGGAAGAATACGGCTTGCTTTACGTGTGATGCAGTCAGCCTTTTCGCAAATGCCTCTTAGAGAGGATATTGTGTGTTATCTTTTAAAGCTGCTGGAAACAAACGATAGAGCGAGCGAGATTCCTCACTATCTTGCGATGTATAAAGCTCAATTACATGCGGTAGGTGTACGTGAGATACCTCGCGCGATACAGCAATTTACGCGTCTTGCTTCGCGCCACACAATAAGCTGTGACTCAAATAGTCAAAATAATTGTATGACAATCAAAATAAATCAAAAAGATAGGTTGCAAAATTAGCTCTGAAAATTAGATCTGAAAAGATATGAGCTATCGTGCCAGAATTGCACATATGGTGCTATACATGCGATAGAATGCGTATGAAGTATAGATAAGGTTATCAAAGACAAAGTGTTATCGTGCATTTTGTGGTGATTGCGCGCAGTTTTACAAGACGAGAACGTGCAGTATCTGCCGAGATGTGCATAAAGAGATTTAATTGCTAGAATAGTAAAGATTACATGTAAAAGTTTGCTTTCTTTGATGGTACAAAAGGATTAACATGCCGAATTTATTTTCACGCCTTCTTTCTCGAGGGGCTGATAAGCAATTAAAAGAATTTCAACAAATTGCTCAATTAGTAAATGAACAGGAAGAAGCCATACAGGCTTTGAGTGATGAGCAACTTCAGCATAAAACTCAAGAGTTCAAAGAGCGTTTTAGCCAGGGCGAAACACTTGACGAGCTACTGCCTGAGGCTTTTGCGGCGGTACGAGAGGCATCGCGTCGTGTTTTGGGCATGCGCCATTTTGACGTTCAGGTTATCGGAGGTATTGCACTCCATCATGGTACTATTGCAGAAATGAAAACGGGTGAAGGTAAAACCCTTGTTTCAACGTTAGCTGGTTATCTTAATGCTATTCCCGAGAAGGGCGTGCATATCGTTACGGTTAATGACTACCTTGCTCGCCGCGATAGCCAGCAAATGGGACAAATTTATAATTTTATGGGCATGAATGTTGGATTGCTTCAAAATGGTATGCAACTTTCCGATAAGAAGCCATCATATAACGCAGACATTACGTATGGTACTAACTCTGAATTTGGTTTTGATTATCTACGTGACAATATGGTTACGCAGGCTTCACAGCGTGTTCAGCGCGGTCATTATTTTGCAATTGTTGATGAGGTTGACTCAATTTTAATTGATGAGGCACGTACACCACTTATTATTTCAGGTGCGGGTACTAAGTCGGCAACTACCTATAAAGATTTTGCACGCGCAGTTCGTGACCTCAAGCCCGAACTTGATTTTGATATGGATGAGGCAAAACATACCATTGCAGCTACGGACATAGGTTTGAAAAAAATTGAAACGCGCTTGGGTATAGACAACATCTATGCCGATATGAGTGGACAGCTTGTTAATCATTTACAACAAGCACTCAAAGCTCAGTATATGTTCCATCGTGATCAGCAATATGTTGTTGCAGATGGTGAAGTAAAAATTGTTGATGAATTTACGGGTCGTATCATGGAAGGGCGCCGTTATTCAGAAGGCCTTCATCAAGCTATTGAGGCAAAAGAAGGCGTGTATGTGCGTGAAGAAAATCAAACGCTTGCAACCATTACCCTTCAAAACTATTTCCGCTTATATGACAAATTGTCTGGTATGACGGGAACTGCCATGACCGAGGATGCTGAGTTTAGAGAAATTTATCATCTTCCAGTACAGGCTATTCCACCTAATCGTCCTGTTCAGCGTCGTGATCTTGATGACCTTGTGTACAGAACGGTGGATGCAAAATTTAACGCAGTTGCACAAGACGTTATTAAACGTCATGCCACAGGACAGCCGTGTTTGGTTGGTACTGTTTCTATTGAGAGCTCTGAGAGACTCTCTCGGATATTGGATAAACGTGGCATTAAGCACGAAGTGTTAAATGCAAAATTCCATGAGCGTGAAGCGCAAATTGTTGCTCAAGCTGGTCGTGAGGGCGCCGTTACTATTGCAACAAATATGGCAGGTCGTGGTACTGATATTCTTTTGGGTGGAAATCCCGATGAGCTTGCGCGTGAATTCATGCGTGAGCAAGGACTCAATCCCGATGAGGTAGATGAGCCTATATTTAACGAATTTAAAATTCGCGCTAAGAGTGTGTGTGAACGAGAAAAGAAAGAAGTTTTAGCTGCGGGTGGATTGTGCGTGATTGGAACAGAACGCCATGAAAGCAGGCGTATTGACAATCAGCTCCGTGGACGTTCTGGTCGTCAAGGCGACCCTGGTGTAACGCAATTTTATCTTTCGCTTGATGACGATCTTATGCGTCTTTTTGGCGGTGATCGTATGGATCGTATTGCTGGGCTTATGGAAAAATATCAAATGCCTGATGACATGCCCATTAAAGCAAAATTGGTTACCAAAGCAGTAGAAGGTGCCCAGCGCAAGGTTGAAGAGATTAACTTTGCTATGCGTAAGAATGTTCTTGATTACGATGATGTTATGAACACACAACGTCAAGTAATTTATGAAGAGCGCAATAAAATTTTGGATGGAAAAGATTTAGTTGCGCACATTCATGAAGTAACGCAGGATACTGTTGAACGTTTTACTACGCATTTTTGTTCTCAAGATCTTGACCCCGATGATTGGGATTTGGAAGGTCTTAAAAAGTGGATGATTGATCTTACTGGTAATGAAGAAGTCCCTAATTTGCCAGATTCTGGATCCTATGATGAACTAGTCGATTTTGTCTATGACTTTGTTGAGGATTGCTATCGCGAAAAATCTGAGCGGCTTTCCGATGACATTATGAAAGAGCTTTCAGCGCAGGTTATGCTTCGCGTTATCGATACGCGATGGATGGCATATCTGCAGGAAATGGATTATTTAAAGACAGGTATTGGGCTGCGTGGTTTTGGACAAAGAGATCCGCTTGTTGAATATAAGACAGAGGCGTTTGCAGCGTTTACCGAGTTGGTTAATACTATGTACGAGGACTTTTTGCGTACTATTTTGCACATTGAGCTTATGGCTTCTCCTGCCCCTCGCGAAAATACCAATCTTGAAGCTGCACGTTACTCTGGACCTCAAGATGTAGATGGTGACCACGGTCCTAAGCATTTTAGAGATTTAGAAAGCCCACATGCTGATGGGAAACCTGCTCCGTATCGAAAAAGCGACCAGGATCCTTATGCGCATGTTGGACGAAACGAAGAATGCCCTTGTGGTAGTGGCCTTAAGTTTAAGAATTGTCACGGCAGGAACAGGTAATGAACGACGTATATGCTGAGAATTTTACTGCGTCTCAATTACACGAACTTGAACAACGCTGTGAACAAGTTGGTATGTATCTGCATATAAATGAACTTCGCTCGCACGTAGATAAACTTACGGTACAAGCAGGCGAGACCACGTTTTGGAATGACGCCGCGCATGCCACTGAAGTTATGGCGCAGCTTGGCGCGCTTAAAGAAAAGCTTAATCAGTATGACAGCGCTCATAAGCTCTTACTTGATGCGCAGGCGGCTTTTGAGCTTGCAGATACATCCTCGCAAGACGACGAAATGCTTATTGAAGCAAAACGACTTGCAAACAAACTCACTAATGTCCTTGATAACTTAGAGCTTAATACCTGGTTTAATGACGAATTTGATACAGGTGCGGCCATTGTTACAATAACGCCAGGTCAAGGCGGTCTTGAGGCGCAGGATTGGTGCGACATGCTCTTTAAGATGTACCTTCACTATTGCGAGCGCAAATCATGGACCGTTGATATTAACGATGCACCGGTAGGTGAGGTTATCGGTATTGATCGCGCAACGTTTACCGTAACGGGTAAGAACGCCTATGGTATGCTGCGTGCCGAGCAAGGGGTGCACCGCCTTGTGCGTATTTCTCCTACCGATGCAAAAAAGCGTCGGCAAACTACCTTTGCGGGTGTTGAAGTTTTACCTGTGCTTCCTCAGACTATTGAAGTGCAGATTGATACTCAAGATATAAGAATTGATGTATATCATGCATCTGGTCCTGGTGGTCAAGGTGTTAATACCACAGATTCTGCGGTGAGGATCACCCATATCCCAACTGGAATAGTAGTAACATGCCAAAATGAACGAAGCCAGTTACAAAATAAGGCCGCGGCTATGCAAATTCTACGTAGTAAGTTGTATGAGCTCGAAAAACAACGCCGTGAGGAAGAACTTGACGATCTGCGTGGTCCTAAACATGATATCTCTTGGGGTAATCAGATTAGAAATTATATTTTGTATCCTTTTCAATTGGTAAAAGACACGCGTACCCAAGTTGAAACGGGAAACGTTGATGCGGTCCTACAAGAGGGGGATTTAGACCAATTTATTATTGCCTATCATAGATGGGCAAGTGAGCGGAGGGGATAACATGCTTTCTGATATTTCGTGGCGCCGTGTGTTAACAGAGAGTTTTTTAGTTATTTTAGGCTCCGCTATTTATGCGCTTGGTGTTGATATCTTTGAAATTCCAAACGGTTTGGCTGCAGGTGGTCTCACGGGTTTAGCAACTATTCTTTCTGCCGTTGCAGCGGAGCTTGGAATTATAGCTCCTGTTGGTTTACAAACAATTTTGATGAACGTGGCATTACTGGTGTTTGTGGTTGTTACTACTCACGATTGGACATATGTTGCCCGAAGTATTTTTGGTATCCTAGTATCCGGTTTTTTTACCGACCTGTTTGCGCCGCTTGTCCCGCATCTTGCTGCTGACGAATTACTGCTTGCGTCCATTTGGGGCGGCGTAATTGTAGGCGTGGGAATCGGCATTGTATTTAGATCGGGCGGCAATACGGGTGGTACGGATATAATTTGTCAGTTGTTGGCAAAACACACCGGTATTGCGCTGGGTACGCTTACCATTATTGTAGACGGCGCTATTGTATTGGCGTCAGTACCCGTTTTTTCTGTACGCAATGCGCTCTATGCAACAATTGCAATGTATATTACGGGTAAGGTTATCGATGCCGTGGTAGACGGTCCTAATACTTCGCGCGTGGCATATATTATCTCTGATCGACATGCTCAGATTGCCAACGAAATTTTATACACCTTGGGTAGAGGCTGTACCGAGCTACAGGCACGCGGTGTTTGGAGTGGCAATAATAAACCTATGCTTATGTGCGTGCTTTCACGTGCGGAAAGTTTGCGCCTCAAACAAATTGTCGCAGAAATTGACGCCGAAGCCATTGTGATTGTTTCAGAGGTACATGAAGCTTTTGGCGAAGGTTTTGGTCAAATTTCGTCTTCGTAAAGCCGCTTATCTCTGATATGGCTGTAGTGTATAAATTTTTGGTTATTGAGTTACTTATACGCTCTAAAAGATCACGTGCTATTTGTATAACTTGTTGTAATCGTTTGTTGGTTTTGTGTACACACATTTATTTTTTACAAATGATAAAACGTTTAACCTAATAAAGATACCATCGAGCGAAAACGAGCACAAGTTGCGCGTTTGCACGGTGCGACTTTTGTACAATAACTCTTAGGTGCACAAAGATTGCACAAGCTGACAGAAGGAGCAACGTATGAAATTCTTTATCGATACCGCTAATTTAGACGAAATTCGCGAAGCTGCTCAGTGGGGTGTATTGTCTGGCGTTACCACGAATCCAAGTTTGTATGCAAAAACTGGAGGAAAACTAGCTGACTTTGAAGATCACATGAAAAAAATCTGTGAGATCGTAGGAAAAGATGTGCCAGTATCGGCTGAGTCGTGTGCAACTACTACCGAAGAAATGATTGCCGACGGTAAACGTTTAAGTGCGCTTGCTCCTAATATCTGCGTTAAGTTGCCCATTTGCGAGGCTTCTTTGCCTGCAACTCATGAACTTGCAGCATGCGGTATTCGTGTAAACATGACTCTTATTTTTAGCGTCACGCAAGCACTTCTTGCAGCTCGTGCAGGCGCACGTTATATTTCTCCGTTTGTTGGCCGTTTCGATGACATTGCCGAAGATGGAATTGACCAGCTTGCTAATGTTGTTGATGCGGTTAAAAATTATTCATACGGTTACTGGGAAGAAGAAGGCGGCCCCGAAATTATTACCGCTTCTGTTCGTACGCCGTATCACGTTGCTCAAGCAGCGCTTTTAGGTGCGGATATTGCTACGATTCCATTTGCAGCGCTTAAGAAGTGTGTACATCATCCTCTTACCGACCAAGGTCTTGCCAGCTTTGCTCATGACTGGGAAAAAGTGAAGAATGCATAAGACGTTTTTGTACAAATAAGCCAGATTTAAGTATCGCAGCGTATGCATGTTTTGTTCATTTATACGCCTATCCATTAAAGTTCCTCGTAGCGCGCAAGATTTTGTCCCGATCTTGCGCGCTTTTTTGTTCGAGCAACAGGGAGCACTGTTGGAATATATTTCATAATTTTGTTAGAATAAACACAGGTATCTATAAATTTACTAGATTAAGGAGCTTCTGTGGCAAACCACTTTCGTGGCAGTGAACAAAGCGGCGAAACTGATGTACGGGTTGATCAAAACCAGTACAGCAATCAAATGACCAATGCTTCGCCCGAGCAGCTTCAACAAAGTCAACCACTGCCCGTCATACAAGAAGAACAAACGCAGCATGAGAACCTTAACATGCAGACAGCTCAAAAGACACAGGTACAAAATAGCCCTATGTCTCATCAAAGTGTGCAGCAGAGTTTAGATGGAAATGCTCAAGCGCATGCCCAAGCTGAAAATCCGCAAAACGGATTTACGCAGGTTTTTGCGCCTCTTTCTTCTGCTGAGCCTGCAGTTGCAAAAGCTGGAAAACCAACAATTGCACTAAGAGATGTGACACTTATTTACCCTGCGCAAAAAGATAAACCGGCATTGAGCCATGTCACGCTCGATATTTACCCAGGAGAGTTTGCATTTGTGGTAGGGCATTCAGGTTCGGGAAAGTCAACGTTTTTAAAGCTTTTAACGCGTGAGCTTCGCGCAACCAAGGGTAAAGTTATTGTTGCGGGTCACGATTTAACGGTTATGCGCAACTGGAAAGTTCCCTATTTACGCCGCCAAATTGGTACGGTCTATCAAGACTTTAAGCTTTTACCAGATAAAACAGTTTACGAAAACGTTGCATTCGCGCTTGAGTGCATCGGAAAGCCAAAGTCTATTATTCGAGCACAAGTCCCCGAGGTTTTACGTCTTGTTGGCTTGGGTGAAAAAATGTCTCACTATCCCGATCAGCTCTCTGGTGGTGAGCAACAACGTGTGTCTGTAGCACGCGCTATGGTAAATAGACCACCACTTTTGGTGTGCGATGAGCCTACAGGTAATCTTGACCCGGCCATTTCGCTGGGCATTATGAAACTACTTGACCGTATTAATCACGCAGGTACCACCGTTGTTATGGCAACGCATGACCGCGAGATGGTTGATTCTATGCGCAAGCGTGTCATAGCGCTTGAAGCAGGTCAAGTTGTTCGCGATCAAGAGAAGGGAGGCTACGGTTTTTATGGTGCTCTCTAATTTAGGTTATTCATTTCGCGAGGTAGGAAGACATTTTAGACGCAATTGGTCTACCGTCCTTGGCGCTATAATCACCATATTTTTATCACTGTTTGTAATTGGTTTGTTTACCATTGCTTCTGCTTTTGTGGCAAATATGGTTGGTACCGTTGAAAATCAAGTAACCATACAGGCATTTTTGTCTGACAATGCAGATCAAAACGATGTTAATGCGCTTAAAAAGAAAATTGAAGGCTGGGATAGTGTAAAAACTGTAACGTATAAAAGCAAAGAGGAAGCTTTAGCTGAATATAAGCAAACCATGAGCAACAGAAATGCTGCTGATGCAGTTGCTGCTTTGGATGGAGAAAATCCCGTTCCAGCTTCGTTGGTTATTAATTTAACTAATCCACAAAGCGTTGAAGACATTGCGTCAACACTGGTTGAGGATACGTTATTCAAAAAAGTTGCTGATGACGCCGATAAACCATCATCGTCGGTACAATACGGGCGTGAAACAGTTGAGCGTCTTTTTAGCGTAACAAATTATTTACGTATTGGTGCAATTGCGCTTATTGTTATGCTTGCTTTTATTGCATTTATCTTTATTAATAACACCATTCGTCTGGCAATTTCTGCTCGTCGTCGTGAGATTGCTATTATGCGTCTTGTTGGTGCGTCCAACGGCTTTATTCGCGGGCCTTTTATGCTAGAAGGTATGCTTGAAGCATTTATTGGTGCACTGTTAAGCATTGCAGTTTTGCAAACTGGCTTGTTACTTGTTATTCCAAAATTGCAATCAAGCTTGCAATTTTTAACCTTTGAGCTTTCTTTGGAAGTGCTGCTTGCAACATATGGTGCTTTAATTCTTATCGGTCTTTTAATTGGTATGTTTGGTTCTATTATTGCAATGAGACGCTATCTTAAGGTGTAGGCGTATATGGGAGTGAGTCTGTGTCATTTATCGATATAAACCAATCCAATTTGGCAGATGAATTATTGGTTGCTGAAAGCCTTTTGTGCCAAGGGGAAGACGATCAAGCGTTAGAGCTCTTGCATAGTCTTGCCGATGATGCAGAAAGCTATATTGCAGCAAATTGTGAAGCTTCTGCTCACGATCAGTGGTTTTCCTTTAATGACATGTTTGAACATTTGGCGTATGCGCGTCTTGAAAATGACCCACGTACCATCCATGATGTGTCTGAACCTTTCTCGCGTATGTATGCCGATTTAGCGCTGGCGTATGCTCATAAAGATAATAAAGAGTTGGCACGTGAGGCACTTAAGCAAGCCGTTCGCTGGAATCCTTTGGATTGCGCTGCACGCCTTAATTTAGCGGATGTGTATCGTCTTTTGGGCAATCACGATGAGTACCTAGCTCTTAGCTATTCTGTTTTGGAGCGTGCAAGTTATGTTGATCATCTTGCACGCGCATTTTGCAATTTTGTTGCCCTGTACCGTGATAAAGGCGATATCGATGTAGCTGCTGCGCTTACGCATGTGATTAAAAGGCTTGATGCGCGCGATGGTAGAGTATGTGCACTCATTCACGAGGTTGCCGATACTGATTTAGACGCAGACAGACTTAGCGACGCTCAAGCGCACGAACTCTTGGAGCAAAATCAGCTCCCCGATGGAGCCAATGCCGATATTGTGTTATGCCTGCTTACCGCGGCTGAAATTCAGCGCAAGCACGGTGACGACCATGAGGCTACTAATCTAACGCTTAGAGCAGTTCATTTGGTAGGCGAAGATATGGTGTATAAACTTCTCGATGAACTTCGCCAAAACGCAGAATCTGAGCAGAATTAAGGATGTATGCATGAAGCAGATTGTTCAGCAGCAGACACATAAGGGTGTACGTAAGCAGGCAACTTTTCGTCTTATTGCTAAAAATCGTAGCGCTTATCATGATTATGATTTAGACAATGCCGAAGAAGCAGGCATTGAGCTTACTGGTGTTGAAGTAAAAAGCTTGCGCGAGCGTAGCTGTCAGTTGACCGACTGTTTTTGTATCGTAAGAAATAACGAATTATATTTGGTGGGCTTGCACATTCATCCATACTCTCATGGGGGCGTTTGGAATATTGACCCTGATAGAAGGCGTCGCCTTCTGATGCACAAAAAGCAAATTATGTCGATTGCGCGGCGCGTTCAGACAAAAGGCGTGTCGTTGGTTCCGCTTGAAATTTATTTTAACGAACGCAATCGTGTAAAAGTTAAAGTTGCGGTAGGTAGAGGAAAGAAAATGTACGATAAGCGCGCCGCCGCTGCAAAGCGCGATTCTGATCGTGAGATTCAAAGAGTGTTAAAAGCCCGCACGCGTGAGCGTTTTGCGTAGGTTGCGGTATAAACCTCGTGTGTCTATGCTTTACTGCTAATGCTTGGAGACGCTTGGAAACGCTGCGTTATAAGCTGTTGTTTATAGACAGTGTCATGTAGTTTTTCTACCTGTGCTTAAATGATATTTTTCTCTGCAGTTTGTACAACGTTCATTTTTAGCTATACTTACTATATATCTTTACAGATGGTGTTCTTTGATAGTTGGTGGATATGTACTTTACGCGCATGAATTGCGCGTATCTTTCCTTTAGATCTTACAACGCCTCGGCACACATGTTTTTTGATTGCTCTAAATGATGTGTTGTGCATGCATTTTGGGGGTGACTGGATTCGACAGGGTAAGTTTGAGGTGGGCAGCAAGCCGTGGTCTCCTCGCCACGTTAATCAGGGGTACGGTCAAATTTAATTGACAATGTTATTCCTTTCAAGAGTGAGCGCAAGCTTGCTCTTGCTGCTTAATTTATACAAGCAGCCGACAAACTAAAAATTGCTTCCGTTTTTAGGGCGTCGTCATTTTAGGAAGATGCAACATAAGACGTGGACTGTATGCTTATGTTTAAGATTGAACAGAATCGAACATACATCGCCTGTTGTTAAGTGGTGCATGTTTTAAATGTAATTGACAACTGAGCTTGGAGACACCTGCCAGGAATTTGCGTTGGACCGGAGTTCGATTCTCCGCACCTCCACCATTAAAAATGATACAGTTCATACCTGTTTACCTGCACAAACGCAGGAGCATGTATGGACTGTTTTTTGTTAATTGCGCTCATGATGTTTTCGGTGCGTGCACTAGTGAAAGTCTTTTTATGGAGTATTGTTTTTGTCCTGTGAAAATTTCTTTACACCGCTATTTTTTTCATTTATCATTTTAGATAAAGCTAGAGGCAACCCCCTAGACAGGATTAGTGCTGGGTTCCCGAATGGGAGTAAACGCAGTCAACTTTGTTGCTGGCAGTTTAGAATTCCTTTGCCCCTTGGGTTGCCCTCTTCTTTTTTAACTCTTTTAATTCCTCTATTAAATTATTATTTCTCATTAGGGCTGCTACAATCTGGTCAATTACGGTTTGTGAGTACGTTCTTGTCGTACTATTGCCAACTACGTGCTTGTAGCAAAATTGAGATTTTTCCTTATATCCATATTGCTCGGCGAAAAGCTGGAAATCATTATTAGTGAATTTATCTTTTTCCATATCGTTTACGTATATCTTTACGTTATTTTTTATTAGCTTCTTATTTACTTCCGATACACATTGTGTGGTGGAGTATGGGTGGCTATTTTTAGGATCGATATATTTTTTAATTATAGTAACATTCTCGTCAGCTTGTTCTGAAGGAACAAACGCGACTTTTTTCGACGTACCTTTAGCTTTCTTTGATAACACGAGCTCCTGTTGTACTATGCAACTGTAGCCCTTGTTTGCATAGTGTTCTTCGTTATTACTGATGGTCTCTTTTCTGCTCATTAAAGCAAGCGCTACATCGTCAGGATATCGAGCAGTAATATTTTTTACACCATATATTGAGGCGTTAATACATAAAGTTAGATAATTAGTGGGAAAGATATCCGCAATTCTACGTCCATGCCACATGTTCATATATCGTTCGTAATTCGTTATACAAGATTGGAATAAGCCTAAATAAATCTGGTTATCCTCTTCCACAATAAAATGAGTACTTGTGTTTCTTAGGGTAATGACATCGCTTAGGTTTTTAACCATGAGTGATTTTTTATTAGTAATTGTTAACGCTAGTGCTTTTTTAAGAGTAATGGTTCTCTGTTCTCCGTTTTTATTGATATAGCTTAGCTTTTTGTAGCCCCAAGTTTTGATAACCTGAGCTTTAGCCATAAGTTCCCATGCATTGCACATAAAGAATGAAAACCCTTCGACCCTATACTTAAGTGATGGGCGGTTGTAAATCTCAATAGCCATAATGAATGCTTCTTGGGACTTATCGAGCATTCTCTCAATAGTGTTCTCTTCTTCCTGTGTAAGAACGTGATTACTTGTATTCATTGTGTACACCTCGGTCTATAGGTCTAAATGTGGTTATTTACTATCATCAATGAGATTGACAAGTGACTCAACAGATAAATCAATTGCGCGGCATATTGCAAGCATTCGCTTAAATGATGGGTCTTTAACTTTTCCACTAAGTAGTTGCGAAACATAGCCTCTCGAAGTATCTATCTTTTCTGCTAGCTCGCTTGCGGTCATATGTTTCTTTTTCAAGGCTTCTTTTATAGCATTTTGATATAGCATTGTTGCCTACACTTTAATTATTGCATGTTTCGTAAATTTAACACAACAGATAATCCAATATTGCCAAAACTTGGCGCGGCGCGATGCCTAAGTTTGCACTATCGATTAGTGATAGAAACTTTGAAGAACTCGCAGCGTATAAAGCTCAAGGAATACTCAAGAGGCTTTCCGGTGATAGAAGAACTTGTTTTTCTTATCTGTTTAACGCATACTTCGCCTTCGTGCAAACCTAAAATATCTGCTACATGTTTTTCGGCAGGAACCTCAATGCAGATACTTTGTTCGTAAGGCTCATCACGTAAACAAATGCGTTTATTTGCGCTTATGTAGTCGTAAAGTTGAGTGTATTTATTTTTGTCGCTGTGCTCATCAATCAATTCTTTTACCAAATAATTTTCTTGATATTCAAAAGTCATATCGTTAACTGAATGAGTTCGAGCGATTGCGATGCAATAATTATCATCGTTTAAATCAAGCTCGGAGAGAATCTTATGATTTGAGTTGCGTTGCACATACACAACTGCAGACACTTCGTTTGCAATACTTTGATTGATGATGTGTACAAGCTTCTCATTCTTGCGTTGTAGTGCTTGTGAAATAAAAGTCCCCCGTCCTTGATGACGGACAAGGTAACCTTCTCGTACAAGATCACTGAGCGCGCGTACAACCGTAATGGATGAAACATTAAACTTGTGAATAAGCTCAGCTTCGGTGTAGAACTTTTGACCGACAGAAAAATTACCAGTAGTGATTTCGGCCTTTAGGGTGTCTTTTACCAATGAATATTTGGGTATTTTCATGTGACGGCCTTTCCGTAATGCTGCACCCGCCAGTTGGATGAAATACATATTATTGCCATATAGACACGTGCCTGTGTAGCTCCTTGTGCGCGTAGCTTATGAGCTGTCTGGTACAGCTGGCTATATCACACACCATAGTATACTCTTTATACCATAACGTCCATATAATCCTATATTGTATAAAGTATGCTGAAAAAGTTTATGCATTCATGTATCAATTGTACTGCAATTTCTATTCTAATATTGATGTAAAATATGAAAAAATCTCTGAACACAATCAATTTGTATTCAAAAAAATATAGGAATGCGATAGCACCACTCACGGGCATATGAAGTTATAATTTATACGTGGCCTAATGTAGGCACGTAATAAAAAGCAGGTTTTGTACCAAGCATAAAAAATTGGTATCATTTAGGTATATCTCATAGTGTATCTGTTACATATCAATACGTATACAATTTTGTGTTATAAGGTGAGCGCAACATGCCTGTACAGTTTGAAAATGCACCAACTGACTCTTTGCAGAATTCAAAAAAATGGTTTCCTTATATGTCTCGTGAGTCACGCGAACAAGTGCATACAATGAATCAACTTATTACAACGCTTGTCGAACAAGAGCACAAAACGGTGTATCCTCCGCGCGACAAGATATATAACGCTCTTAAGCTCACGCCCCCCGATAAGGTGAAGGCAATTATCATTGGACAAGATCCCTACCATGAGCCACATCAAGCTAATGGGCTTGCATTTTCGGTAGACGCTCCCACCAAAATTCCACCTTCGCTTCGCAATATATTTATTGAAATGCACGATGATTTGGGAATAGATATTCCAACAACAGGTGATTTAACACCATGGGCGCGCGCAGGCGTGCTTCTTCTTAACGCTACACTGAGCGTTGAGGCGCATAAGGCAAATAGTCACCAAAAATTGGGCTGGGATATGGTAACTCAGGAAATTTTGCGCGTTGCATTGCGTTTTGGGCAACCCAAAGTACTTATGTGCTGGGGAAGTTTTGCGTATCGCATTACACAAGACGCCATGCGCGCAATACAGCCTCAACACGTATGTGTTCTAAGGTCTACACATCCCAGTCCGCTTTCTGCGTACAAAGGTACTGCCGCCTGTCCAGCTTTTATGGGCTCAAGGCCGTTTTCAAAGGCGAATGCTTTTTTGACTTCTCAAGGCGTCGAGCCAATCGATTGGCGCTTATAAGAGATAGGCATTACGAGCCGCGCATATGTATGCACCGCAGTTGCGTGAGGTTTTTGTGTATAAAATTTGAACGGCTTAGTAATGCGAAGGTTCAGCCAACATAAACAAATAAAAATGACGTATACTTTTAAGGCTTACCACTGAGCCCCGTAATCTCAAAAGGATAAGCGGTTTATCGTAATAACTGGAGGAGTCAAGTGACTAAATCGACTCATTACGCCAAAGCAGGCGAAGTAGAGCGCAAATGGGTGCTCATCGATGCAGATGGCGCAACACTCGGTCGTCTTGCGACCAAAGCTGCGATGATTCTTCGTGGCAAAAATAAGCCTCAGTACACACCTAATGCTGATACTGGAGACTTTGTTGTTATCATTAACGCTGCTAAAGTTCAGCTGACTGGCAATAAAGCAGCAGAGAAAACTTATTGGCGTCACTCTGGATTCCTTGGCGGCATTAAGTTTGAGTCTTTTGCAGAGGCTATGGAAAAACATCCTGAACGCGTTATTGAACACGCTGTTAAAGGCATGCTTCCAAAGGGTACCCTTGGACGCAAACAAGCTACCAAGCTTAAGGTGTATGCAGGTGCCGAGCATCCTCATACTGCACAGAACCCACAAAAGATTGATTTGGAGGCATAGCACATGGCTGATACAAGCGCTGTATACACCGGCACTGGCCGCCGTAAAGAGGCTACTGCCCGTGTTCGTTTAATTCCTGGAACTGGTAAAATCTTGGTAAATGGTCGCGATGCTGGTTTGTATTTTGGTCGCCACCAATTGCTTGACAATGCTCTTGCACCATTTCGCGTAACCGATACTGTTAATCGCTTTGATGTTGTTGCTTTATGCGATGGCGGCGGCATTAATGGTCAGTCTGGTGCGCTTCGTTTGGGTATTGCTCGTGCACTTCTTGAGGCTGGCGAGTATCGTGCAGATCTTAAAAAAGCAGGTTTGCTTACTCGTGACTCACGTGCTGTTGAGCGTAAGAAATACGGTCTAAAGAAGGCTCGTAAACGCCCGCAATTCTCAAAGCGTTAATTTTATACACATATGTGTATTACAGAACTTGTCTGGTATGCAGGCAAGTTCTTTTTTTGTAATAACTCTTTGTGTTGGCGTGTGCGCATATAAAACATCTGTGATGTGTGCGCTTTTCGCAATAATGCGTCAATCGGTTTATAATAAGTAACAACTTTTGTGTCTGTATAAGCTTTTATGTATGAGCCGCTTATGTAGACATAACGTTGAATTCTTGCACTGCAATATAGAAGGGGTACTACGAATGAAGTACTTTGGAACAGATGGTTTTAGAGGTAAAGCTAACGAAGGCTTACGTGTTGATCATGCTTTTAAAATAGGTAGATTTATTGGCTGGTATTACGGCTTGCGCGAAGGTAAAAAAGCTCGCATTTTATTAGGAAAAGATACGCGACGCTCAAGCTACATGTTTGAAAGTGCGCTTGTCTCGGGTCTTGTTGCTTCAGGTGCAGATACGTATATTTTGCATGTTATTCCAACGCCAGGACTTTCTTATGAGGTGCTTGATGGCGGCTTTGACTGCGGAATTATGATTACAGCATCTCATAATCCCTTTGATGATAACGGCATTAAGCTGGTAAATTCCGAGGGTTATAAGATGGACGAAGATGTCTTGTTGCAGGTTGAAGCCTATATTGACGGTGCGAGCGATGTCCCGCTGGCAACAGGTGACAAAATTGGTTGCACGGTAGATTATATGCAAGGAAGAAATCGCTACATTGCGCATCTTATTGCATCGTGTGGATTCTCAATGCAGGGTTGGCGCGTTGGTTTGGACTGTGCCAATGGTGCTGCATCAAGTGTTGCGCGCCCTGTATTCGACGCAATGGGTGCAGAAACGCATGTTATCAACAACGCTCCAAGTGGTTTTAACATTAACGTTGATTGTGGATCTACCCATATTGAGCGCCTGCAGGATCTTGTTTTGCGCAACCATCTTGATGTGGGTTTTGCCTACGACGGTGATGCGGATAGATGCTTAGCTGTAGACGAACGAGGTCACGTTATAGATGGTGATCTTATTCTGTATATTTGCGGTACGTATCTGGCTAAGCACGGTCGATTGGCTAAAAACACCATTGTGCCCACCGTTATGAGTAATTTTGGCCTGTTTAAAGCTTTTGATGACGCTGGCATTTCTTATGTAAAAACTGACGTTGGCGATAAAAACGTATGGGCTGCTATGATGAAGGGCGGTTTCTCGCTAGGCGGTGAGCAATCGGGTCATGTGATTTTCTCTGATCTTGAGAAAACGGGCGATGGAATTATGACCAGCTTGCGCGTAATGGAAGTTCTCAATGCCGAGCGCGAAAAGCTCTCCGAGCTCGCGCGCCCTGTTGTTCGTTATCCACAGCAGCTTATCAACGTTCATGTGGCTGATAAGAAGACGGTTATGGAAGCTAAGGACGTAACAGCAGCTATTCATAAAGCGCAGGAATTTTTAGAGGGTAATGGCCGCGTGTTGGTGCGTGCAAGTGGAACGGAGCCACTTATTCGTGTGTTGGCTGAAGCTCCTACCGATGAGTTGTGCGAGAAAGCAAACGCTTTTGTTCTGCAAGCTCTTGAACCTTATAAAGCGTAAGACTTCAAACAAACGCCTACCATGTAACAAAAGAGGGCGTGCAGCATATCTAAGCATACGCAATCATGTAAAACCTTCCGCTGTGGCGGGAGGTTTTTTGAGAAAAACCATGGTAAAGATAAAGATTTTTTACTTTGGGAACAATGAGCGTCGTTTTGATATAAAATTACATGTATTGTAAGCGATAAAACCTACGTAGGCGCGCTGTAGCACGAGGAGATACATATATGGATAGAACCAAAATTGCAGCCATTTATGATGATATGGATTCGTTTGATAAGACCGAAGTAGTTGTTGCCGGATGGCTGCGCTCTGTTCGTGATATGAAAAATTTTGGTTTTGTTACCATAAATGACGGAAGCTGCTTTAGAGACCTTCAAGTTGTTATGCAACGCGAAACGCTTCAAAATTATGCCGAAATATCTGCTCAAAACATGGGTGCGGCGCTTATTGTAACGGGAACGCTTGAACTTACTCCCTCGCGTCCTCAACCTTTTGAGCTTCAAGCAAAAACCATTATGGTTGAAGGCACCTCCGATCCTGATTACCCCATGCAAAAGAAGCGTGCTTCTCGTGAGTTTTTGCGTACGCAGCAGCATTTACGTGCTCGTACTAATCTATTCCGTGCGGTATTTCGTGTTCGCTCTACCGCAGCTTTTGCAATTCATAAGTTTTTCCAAGAACGCGGCTTTGTTTATGTTCATACGCCTATTATTACCTCGTCTGATGCCGAGGGTGCAGGCGAGATGTTCAAAGTCACTACATTTGATTTAGCTCATGTCCCTATGAAAGATGGTGCGGTTGATTACAGTCAAGATTTCTTTGGTGCGCCTACCAGCTTAACGGTGTCGGGTCAGCTTGAGGCCGAGAACTTTGCTATGAGTTTTGGCGATGTGTACACGTTTGGTCCAACATTTAGAGCAGAAAACTCTAATACGCGCCGCCATGCTGCGGAATTTTGGATGGTAGAGCCCGAGATGGCGTTTTGTGATCTTAAAGGGTATATGGATTGCGCTGAGGCTATGCTTAAATATGTGATTTCCTATGTTATGGACGCTTGCCCGTATGAAATGGAGTTGTTTAACAAGTTTGTAGACAAGGGTTTGCAGGCTCGCTTAGAGCATGTTGCACACTCAGATTTTGCGCGCGTAAGTTACACGGATGCTATTTCTATTTTGCAAAAAGCTCAAGCTCAAGGTCATGATTTTACCTATCCTGTTTCGTGGGGTGTTGACTTGCAAACCGAGCATGAACGCTATCTTACCGAAGAGCATTTTAAAAAGCCAACATTTGTTACCGACTATCCTGCAGAAATTAAGGCATTTTATATGCGCATGAATGACGACAATAAAACCGTTGCTGCTGCAGATTGTTTGGTTCCTGGTATTGGCGAAATTATCGGCGGATCTCAGCGTGAGGAGCGCCTTGATCGTTTGGAGCAACGCATTAAAGACCTGGGCATGGATCCTAAGCAGTATGCTTACTATTGCGATTTGCGCAAGTATGGTTCGTGTCATCACGCTGGCTTTGGTTTAGGTTTTGAGCGTCTTGTAATGTACTTAACGGGCGTTGATAACATTCGCGATGTTTTGCCTCATCCACGTACGGTTGGTAACGCCGAATTTTAGCCGTTTTGTGCTGTTCGCACGCGATTATGGCGCGTGAATTAGTAGAGTGGTAAATCGGCAGTTATAGGGTCAATTTGTTCGGGAAAAAGCGGTTCAAACGCGCAGCAGGTGTAGGTTGCTTCACCGTGAAATTCGGTTAGTCCAGCATCCTTAATTAAAGCGACCAAAAAGCCGCTTTGTCTTCCTTTGTCAACAATGCGTAGCAACTCATATTCCGAAGAAACGTATACACAAATTTTTGCGACGCCTGCCTCAAACCATGCGTCAAGAGGCGTTATATCATCTGAATAGGCTGCTTGCGCGCGCGGTGCAAGATAAGCATACGTGTGTTCGTCATTCAATGTTATATCTGCTTGCCGTCCATTATGAGCCAAAGCCATAAGCACGGCTTCTACGCTTGCATGACTAGCTTGAGCTGCGATTTTTCCTTTTCGCATATGGAGATCTTTGCGCATGATAATAAGTTGCTTTGCTTTATAAGAACCACTTGACATAAATCCTGCTTTCAAAACGAATAGCCTATTGCGTACAGTATAGTGCACCTGCGTTGGTTGGGCGCTACAATTTTGTCGCGAAAACTAGCGATAATGAGCTGTTGCGGGAGCCGTGCTCTTTAAGGCGGGCAACCTTTATGTATACGAGATGACAACCGTAATACTCAAGATGGTAATCGTAATAAGCATGTAAACTCTTTAATTGCAGCTTATTACATCTTATACTTGTGCAATAATTTATATACGTTCGACGTGCGTAAGGGATATAAGGTGAAAGTATGAACAATCGTCAGGGTTTTATAGGCGTTTTTGATTCTGGATTAGGCGGAATCAGTGTTCTTAAGAAGCTAGTGAGCCAGCTTCCCCACGAGGATTTCTTTTATTTTGGAGATACTGCTCATAATCCTTATGGCGCGCGCAGTGCTGACGATATTTTTGATTTGTCAAAAACCATTGTAGACAACATGGTTTCCAAAGGAGCAAAGGCCGTAGTAATTGCATGTAATACGGCAACTGCCGTTGCTGTGCATAAACTACGTACAATCTATCCTCAACTTCCGCTGATTGGTATAGAGCCTGCTCTTAAACAGGCCTGTGATGCGCATGCCTATAAACATATTTTGGTGTTGGCAACGCCTGTGACGCTGCGCATGGAAAAATTCCATCAACTTCGTGATCGTATGTGTGCATGTAACAGTGTTTACGTAAAGATTTCCGCTTTGGCGTGCGATGGTTTGGCGCATAGAATTGAACAGGGAAACCTTGATGCGCCCGATTTAGATAACGAGTTGCGAACTATATTGGCACCCTATATCGGCAATGTTGATGCGGTAGTTTTGGGGTGTACGCATTATCCTTTTGTAAAAGATCACATTGTATCAATCTTGGGAAATCCCGTGTGTTTTGATGGCGCCGCAGGAGTTGCCCATCATGTACGTGATGTTTTGCAGGATAGGGATCTGCTGAACGATCAAATTGCGCGTGGGTGCGTGACGTTTGCAACAAGTTCTCATGACGCACACCAACTTGATTTGTACGAGCAGTTTTATCATTTGCCACAGTAAAGCAAAAGAAAGCCTAAGGTGGTACACAGAGAATTAAGGTAGTGCATAGAGAACTATGCACCTGCTTATTGTTTTGAGGAGACTTCTCTTTCTTTTCCCCAGTAAAATACGGCAACAGTTCCAGGTCCGGTATGGCAGCCAATAGTGGCTCCAATTTCATAATTTTGAATAGAGCTAGGCTCAAGTGATGGAAAAGCGTTTTGTATCTGTGACGTAAGTTCAAGCGCATCTGTCTCGCAATCAGAATTGCTTAAAAACACCTTGCCGCTAATTTCTTGAGGGTTAGGAATAGTGGCTTTCATTATGTCTACCAGTCGTTTTATAGCGCGATTTTTTGTGCGTACCTTTTCTACAACTTCAAGGGCTCCTGTTTGAGAAATAGCAAGAATAGGGCAGATCTTAAGCAAGCCGCCGATAGCGCCAGCTGTTTTTGATACGCGTCCACCTTTTATGAAAAAGCGCAAATCTGAGGTAAAAAACCAAGCTTGTATGTTAAGGCGATTCTTTCGTGCCCACACGGAAACTTCCTCTGCACTCTTGCCTTCATCGCGTAAGTCGGCAAGCTTATCTACTAAGAGTCCAAATCCAGCGGACGCGTTGAGCGAATCAATAACTTCAATGCGTCGTGCAGAAAAACGTTGCTGGAGCTCTTCTTGTGCGGTACATGCAGCGTTGTAGGTTCCCGAAATTGCAGAAGAAAGGCATACATGGACAATGTCTTTGCCTTCTTCTAAAAAAGGAGTCCATGATTGGATGTATGCTCCGGTAGAAACGCACGAAGTTTTTGCATCGGCACCTTTGAGCATGCGTTCAAAAATTTCATGACTAGAGTTAGAAGCACCAAAATCATCTTTGAATGCAACGCCATCAAGTTCGTAATTAAAATAAATGCAGTTAATTGAACGCTTAGCAAGATACTCTTTTGTTAAGTCAACTGTTGAGCAGCAGCTCAATATAAAATCACTCATGCGTTCTCCCTTCTGTTTGTATATTAGAATAACTATTTTTGTAAAAAAAGTTTTGACGATTTGGCATGTGTCTTTGAAGTGTAACAATATATCAAAACGTATAAAACAAACAACTTGAATGTCCTATGCGCTCAGCTCATAATTCTCAAATACACAGCATAGCCGGTATTAATATACATCTATTTGTATAAGAGATCGAGAAAAGACGCGAAAACATGAGTATCCCTCATTTTTTTCGTTTATTTATCGTGTAATTTTTATTTCTAGGTAATTTGCGTTCATACTTGACAAGAGATAACGATGAACTATAAACGCGTAAGAAGGAGTTGACCATGGTTTTTCAAACTACTCCAAATGAAGTTCTTTTTTTGGGTGATACTGGCGACGTTAAAGGTCGCGTACGCATGAGCGATCCACAAGATGGTGTAATTGATATTGTAGAAACATATGTAAGCCCTAATGACCGTGGCCTTGGTTTTGCAGGCAGGCTTATGGGCCGCGCAGCGGCATATATTAAGGATTCGGGCAATCGTGCAAAGCTTTCGTGTAGTTATGCAAAATCATGGTTTGCAAAGCACCCCGAATATCAAGATATTGTGGATGACGCCTCATAACACGAGGTTAAACGCTATCATATGCAAACAAACACGTACTGATTAGTTCATGCGTGTTTTTTATTGACCTTGAGGTGCTGCGGCATAAAGGTCTCATAAGAAAGGAGCGTTGATACATGATACTTACAGGAGCGCTTGTTGATGCAATTCTTGCATGTGCAGGAGGCATTTTAGGGCTTATTTTTCGCCGTCATGTATCACGTGATCTAGGGGAGTTTTTGCTGATTGGCCAAGGTCTTGTTTGTATTTTGCTAGGCATACAAGGAATGATTGGGTATCACAGCGATATTTGTGTTATAACGCTTTCTATGGGCTTTGGTTTTTTAATTGGATTTGCGCTCAATATAGATTCAAAAATTACGCATTTTGCCAATATTATGCAGGAATCACTTGCGCATATTGCTCAAAAATTTTCTGGTAAAGCACAAACAAACGCAACTAGGAGCGAAGACGACTCATGTGCTCACGCTTCCTTTTCTTCGGGCTTTATTTGTGCAAGCGTGTTTACCTGTACGGGCGCTATGGCTATTATTGGCTCGCTACAAAGCGGCATGCAACTCGACCATT
The DNA here is from genome assembly GCF_986145555.1 of Fannyhessea sp. Taxonomy (NCBI): domain Bacteria; kingdom Bacillati; phylum Actinomycetota; class Coriobacteriia; order Coriobacteriales; family Atopobiaceae; genus Fannyhessea; species Fannyhessea sp. The sequence continues at coordinate 54,199 of NZ_CFRCNA010000004.1, read as the reverse complement.
CAACGCTTCTGGCAAAAGGCTTTATTGATATGATTTCCTGTTTTGCGTTTGGTGCCTCTATGGGCAAAGGCGTGCCGTTTTGTGCGCTGAGCGTGTTCATTTATGAAGGATGCTTAAGCGTTCTGGCTCATATTGTGAGTCCATATTTAAGTCCCGAGGTCATTAATAATGTTGTTGCATCTGGTTCGCTTCTTTTAATTGTTGTGGGCTTTAACCTTATGAAAGTTGGAAAGTTTAAGGTTGCAAACATGCTGCCTGCCGCGTTTTTGCCCATAATTTTTGTTCCACTTATTGCATGGTTTAGCTCTTTACTTTAAATTGCTTGCGTAGGAATCTATGCTTTTAAGTGTGCACTCATTTCTTTTCTGATAAAAATATTGTTTGATTCGTTGTAGCACGAGGAAACCATCTGCAGACAATACACGTCCATATACGTAACTGTTGTATACCGCAGTACGTATCTTCAGGTAAGCTAATCTTGAGTTGATACAAATGTCTGTACATAAGTTTTGCGCTTTGCAGTGCCTTAATGGTAAGGGCGCGTATTGTGTACTCAAAAGGTGAGGCTCGTTGTAACTAGATTGAGTGTTAAGGACGTCAGCAGAGGCGGCGACAAAATGGTATTTGAAGTAATGCTTGTAATACTTATGTGCGCACCTCTTTTTGTTGTATGGCGGACGTGGGAGCGCTCAAACGATCTTGCCGAGCGCCATCACGCGCATCATGATACCTATTCGGTTTCTCCAGCTTTGTTGCAAGTTGTTGCATATGCATCTATTTGCAGTTCGTGTATGGGAATTGTTCTTGGATGTTTGTGTGCAACTGGGAGCATCCCGTTTGATTCGATCATAGTGACGGTATTTTTTTCTGCATTTTCGCTCACATGTGCAGCTATTTGGATACTGTTAAGCCGTTATTGTATTGCAACCTATGATACACAAATGTGTATTACTCCATTTTTTGGGAAATCCTTTATTGTTGCGTACGAAAAAATTACCGCAATGAAATGGACGCCTGCGTATTTCTTTGCCACTCAGCAAAGTATCCGCGTTGCGTTTTGCTCGTCTCAAAACCATTCGGGTTGTGTATCTGCAAGTAAATCCCTACAAGATTCAAAGAAACGTACATACGGACAAGAAGAGATAAGCAATCAAGCGCAAAACAAGCTCGTTCATCACACACAAGACGAGATTACCAATACTAAGCTAGCAGTATCTCATGAAGTACTGGGCAGCATTGATGCCAATACGTATCACGAGGACACGCATTATGTATTTCATATTTGGTCAATTTTGGATATTGAACAAATTTTAATGCGTATCAATCGCTTTGATGTGCTTGATTCTCATAAATAGGGAAATGTGCGGTATCTCTTTGTTGTTCTTAATCGCCTGAACCATACGTATATATATGATGCCTGCGTAATAGCTGCTTTCACACAGCGCTTGCGTGCGCTATTGTGATTATTTATTGAGATATATATAATTTGCATGATAGAATATCTAAGTCTGTATAGTATATATTTTGTACGCATACGCTATCTTAATTTGTCTATAAATTAAGATAAGCCTTACGTGATTTGATAATACTTGAGGAGGCTGATATGCCCGGTAAACGTAAAAATGTTATCACATGGGATGAGTTTTTTATGCGCGTTGCTGCTGCAGCTGCCATGCGTAGTAAAGACCCTCATACGCAGGTTGGAGCATGTATTGCCGACAGCAATGACCGCATTTTATCGGTTGGGTATAACGGAACGCCAACAGGAATTAACGACGATGAGTTTCCGTGGGAATCATCAGTAGACCCGCTTCGCGATAAGCATAATTTTGTTATCCATGCCGAGGCAAATGCGCTGCTTAATTATCGAGGCTCTCTTAAAGACATGCAGGGTGCAACGGCATATGTTACGCTTTTCCCTTGTCAGGAATGTGCAAAAATGCTGGTACAAGCAGGTATTGGAGAGGTGATTTATGCCGAGGACACCTATAAAGATACTGAAGGCGCAAAAATTTCGCGTAGTATTTTAGATCGCTGTGGCATTACGTATCGTCAAATACCGTATGTAACTAAGTAACCAGCGCACCAAACATGTTTCAAGCTTATAACATATATGTAGATAGGAGATAATACCGTATGATAAAGTTTAAAACCGAAAGCAAAAAACTTCTTGATTTGATGATCAATTCCATTTACACCAATAAAGACATCTTTTTGCGCGAGCTTATTTCTAATGCATCTGACGCCCTTGATAAATTAGCATTTGCCTCACTTACTAATTCTTCCATTAAAGTTGATTCTACAAATGCAGCTATTACCATTGATTTTGATAAGGACGCACGCACTATTACCATTCACGATAACGGTATTGGTATGACGCGCGAAGAACTAGACACCAATCTTGGAACCATTGCTCATTCTGGTTCTGAACAATTTAAGCAGCAACAAAACTCATCTACAAGCGAAACGCAAAAATCTGATGATACCGCAGATAATGCAGCAGATGATACAACAAAAAGTTCTGCGCAGAAACCAGTTGATATTATCGGGCAATTTGGTGTTGGGTTTTATTCGGCATTTATGGTTGCAAAACGTGTGCGCGTTATCAGTCGTTCCATGAGCGAGACGTGCGCCTACGAGTGGGAATCTAATGGCATTGACGGCTACGAAATTAAAGAAAGTTCTAGCCGCCCTGCGCCTTCGGATCATGGTTCAGATGTTATTTTGTATCTTAAAGATAATACCGAAGAAGACAATACTGACCATTTCTTAAGCGAGTGGACTTTGCAAGAGCTTATTCGCGAATATTCTAACTACATTCACCATCCTATTAAAATGATGGTCACAAAAAGTCGCGAATTGCCGCGTCCTAAAGACGCAGGCGATGATTACAAGCCACAGTACGAACAGTACCAAGAGCTTGAAACCATCAATTCTATGACACCTATTTGGAAAAAGCGCGCAAGCGATGTAGAAGAAAAGGACTACAACGAGTTCTATAAGTCAACGTTTCACGATTGGAATGACCCACTTTCTGTGCTGAGCTTCCACGCCGAGGGCTCTCTTTCCTACGATGCACTGTTGTTCATCCCATCACAAGCTCCCTTTGATTTATATAGCAAAGATTACGAAAAAGGCCTTGCACTTTATTCGTCTAATGTTCTTATTCAAGATAAATGTGCTGAGCTCTTGCCCGATTATTACAACTTTGTGCGCGGCGTAGTTGATTCGTGCGACATTAGCCTTAACATCTCGCGCGAAACGCTTCAAAAGAATGCTCAATTGCATGCTATTGCGCGCAGAATTGAGAAAAAAGTTCATGGCGAATTGTTGCGTATGCTCAATGATAAGCGTTCAGATTACGAAAAATTCTTTGAACACTTTGGTCGCGGGCTTAAATTTGGTATTTATAGCAGCTATGGCGCAAAAGCGCAAGATTTATCGCAGCTGTTACTCTTTTGGTCTGCACGCGATAAAAAACTTATTACGCTTGCCGAATATGCAGAACACATGCCAAAGGATCAAGACAAGATTTATTATGCTGCTGGCTCTTCGCGCGAGCGTATAGCACAGCTGCCTATGGTAACCGCGGCGCTTTCTCATGGTTTTGATGTTTTGTTATGCACGCAGGACGTAGACGAGTTCATGTTCCAAGTATGGCGCAACTATGAGGCAGCTGCTGATGTACAAGATGGTGAAACGTCTGAAAAGGCCACGCGTGAACTTGCATTTACAAATGTTTCGGCGGCAGGTCTTGACTTTGCTACTAAGGAAGAAAAAGAAAAGGCTCAAAAGACTCAAGAAGAGCACAAGGGTGTCTTTGAGGCGCTTAAAGACGCACTTGAATCTAAAGTTAATGATGTAAGAGTTTCTGCTGAATTAGGAGATTTTCCTGCACGTATTTCTGCAGAAGGCAATGTGTCTCTTGAGATGGAGCGCGTGCTTGAGCAAAGCCCCGACGCAGCACACGCGCCGCGTGCACAGCGTATTTTGGAAATTAACCCAGAGCATCCTGTGTTCAAAAAACTTGTTGATGCCTGTGCTTCAGAAGATAAAGATAAACTTACATTATATGCAAACGTACTTTTGGATCAGGCATTGTTGGTTGAAGGCCTTACCATTGAGGATCCAATTATGTTCGCAAAGCATATTTGTGAGTTAATGTAGTCTAACTTAAGTGTTACGCTTACCATGATATAATCAAAGGGTAAGCACGGTTAAAGCCTTAGTACGTATCGACAAGTATCGTGCATGTACGAGGGGAGCTTGGGTGTTGTGGTAGAGCGACGTTCATATAACACGCGACAAAAGAAGATCATAGGCGAGTTTTTGGCTAACAACCAAGACCATTATTTAAGCGTGGACGAAATTTACGCGCGTCTTGCACAACAAAATGAGTCGCCTGGTAGAACAACCGTGTATAGAACACTGGAAGCATTTGTAAAAGATGGTATTGTTGCCAAGGTTGCAGCTCCAGGGGGAGAAGAGTCGAGGTATCGTCTGGCAGGTAAAGGCCAAGAATACGGTCAACTTGTTTGTATATGCTGCGGTAAGGTTATTCCCTTTGATTGTGATGCCCTTATTAATTTTGCCTCACATGTTCATAACGAGCATAAGTTTGTAGTTGATCTGATGAGGTCGGTTATGTATGGGTATTGCAGTGATTGTACGCTTCATCAGTCGCCTGCCGTTCACGACAAAAAGTAGTATACGCAAAGCTACACATGCGTTCAAAACGTAATAAGCGCCCCTTAAAGTGAACTAAGTAACTTTAAGGGGCACAACATTAAGCTTATGCGAACTTAAGATTATGCAAACATTTCGCGCTCTTTGAACTCTGCTTGAACGGTTCTAAACATAAGGTCTACGTCTTCAAGGCCTAGGTGCTTTTCTTTTTCTCCGCTTACAAGCGTTTTTCTTCTGCGTGCCCAGCTTTCAAGCGCTGCAGGTCTTGATTCACGTGGAAGCGATTTAATTTCGGGGTCGCATCGTCTACAAATATCACGAGAATCAATCACTACAATTTTTCCTTCTTTGCGTGCTTGAGCATAGCCGTTAAGGTGGAGCATAAACCACGAATCCTCAAATGCGGCATTGTGAGCCATAATAGGGAATGTACAAAACGCATGTAATAAGGCTTCTTGAATTTTTGTTGCTTGCCTAAAGGGAGTTTTTCCTGCAATATTATCCCAGGTAATGTGATGGATTTGTGCAAGAGGAACGCCTTTTTGTGCATAGAGGTCTGGCATACCAAAATACGCACTGTGTCCGTCACGCGGGTCGGAATCTTCGCGCAGATCAATGAACTCCATACCAAGGTTAATGATGTAACCGCGGTCGGGAAAACGCGAGGTGGTTTCGAGGTCTACACCTAAGATAGAAATTGGCTTAATAGTAGCTTCTCGATATGCGATTGAAAGATCTTGTAAGGCAGGACCTGCGGTTTTTTGCACTTTTTGAAAGCTGCGTTGTTGCATAACTGCAACAGCTCTGATGAAATCACTATCCGAAAGCGTTCTTTGCAAGCTGCTACCATTAACACGCTCAAGGCGTTCAATTCCGTATGAATCGCAAAGTTCACGATTTCTATCTGCTACTTGCATAATAGTGGCAAAATCACAGGGCTCTTCACCTGCTTTAGACGTTTTCCATGCACTCATAAGCGTGGCAACGCAATCTTCGTTGCGTCTACGCTCTTCCGTGATAGCGGTATCTCCGGTGATAAAGCCTGGCAAAACAGAGCTATGTGCATGTTCGAGTGCTTGCTGAATATTCATGATAATCGTTCCTTAGGATGACTGATAACATAATATAAGTGTACACGTATAGGCAGACATTAATTGGCCAAAACTAAGTTGAAGCTGTTTGCTTTTGTAAGACTAATTAACTTCTTCAACAAAACACACAAAATCAAGTGCTTGAACTGCATCGATGAATGGTTGCTTACGCGCCCCACGTTCAAGCGTAATGGTAAACGTTGCTGCTCCTCCAAACTTACCAGTTTCTCCTTTTACAAGTTGAAAGGAAGAAAAATTGCAATTCCAACTATGGAGTTTTTTAAGGAGTTCTTTAATTGCATGCTTGTCTTCTAACTCAACATACAGGGTGAATATTCGTGCGTTTTCGTGGAGCCAATGGTCAATTTTGTTAAGAATCACAAAGGTAAAGATCACAAACAACATGGCAATGATAGTGCCCTCTGCAAATCCTGCACCTGCTGCAAGTCCAATACATGCACACGCCCATAAACCAGCTGCGGTTGTAAGACCTTGAACTTCATTTTTACCCGTAATGATAATAGTTCCTACGCCCAGAAAACCAACACCACTTATAACCTGCGCGCCAATACGAGCCATATCTGCACGTACTCCAGGAAATTGATGGATAAGATATTCACTTACGATCATCGCCATAGCAGATCCTAAGCACACCAGAACATGTGTTTTAATCCCAGCGCCCTTATTTTTGAACTCGCGCTCAAAACCAATAAAAGTACCTACAAAGGTTGCTAAGAGCAGTCGTAAAAAGATAGCAAGTGGGCTCCAACTTGCAATTGAGCCTATAATATCGCGCAGCATATGTACCTTCTTCGTAGTAACGAACGTTTACTTTTGATTATGGGTAAACGTGCCCAAAACTTTGTGATCCCCGTGCCTCACGAGTTGACGTGCGTTCAACATACAGTTGCTTTATAATGGATAAAGGCAGGTGGTATGTTTTTTCACTAATACTTTATGTGTGATCTTGTGTATAAGATAGCATACCTTACCTATCAAGACATATTGTAATGTAATTATGTGACGAATAAAAAAGGTTGTTCTTGTGAGCACATTCCATAATCTACTCACCAAACATGCATGTTTGCGGCATGTTTTACACATAGGGGTCTATGTGCTTGCCTTGTTGTTTCATATGGGTGCAACCACGCTTACTACACTTTTTTGCGTCTACCGATGTCATTTTGACCTTATGCTCACTTATGAAGCTGCAAGTCTTGTTTGGGCCATAGTGATTTGTGCGCTTCTTAACGGTTTATCGATATTTAAAACCACCAAAGAACAATTACACATTTCATGGGATATATATAAGCCAATGATTTTTATTTCAATGGTAAGTGCCGCGCTTTCGATTCCCATGCTGCTGCACGATTCTATAACATCTCATGTATGCCAATCTGTTATGTATCAGATGATCTTGTGCATAGGTATAGGCTTTTCCGAAGAAGTTTTGTTTAGGGGAGTGCTTTTTCACGGTTGCCTCAAGATATTTTCTGCACATAAGCATAAATTATTCTTGAGTTGTATTGTAGTATCTTTGGTATTTGGAGCGTTTCATATACCTTGGAATCAAATTGACCTATCTGATACCATACAACTTGCCCAGATCGTAGGAAAAATTGTACAAACGGGCTTGTGTTCTATTTTGTTGTGTTTGGTCGTGTATAAAACCAAGTCAATTGTGGGTGCTTCCCTGCTTCATGCGTTAGACGATTTTATTGTCATGATTATCCCATTTGGAATTTTGGGACAGCCTGTATCAACGGACTACGTTGTTAAGGGTACTGACGGCGTTTCGTTATCTATCTTTTACACAATTTTGATTGTGATTTATATCGTTCCAGTTATACGAGGCATTAAATGCTATAAACGGATTTTAGAGCCCGCGAGTGCACCTGCTCAACAAAAGTTTTTTTCATGACACTATATGTGTTTACGCGTCTAGCATCATGCAGCAAGCTTGCAAGCACGCGCGCTCTGCATGTTTATATGTTAGCTTTTATGATTTGGGGCTGTCAGGTGTTACCAGTGAACTACCACAGAGTCGCCCACATGTACTAACGAAAAGAGTTCGGCAGCTTTACTAGGCGGTAGATTAACACAGCCATGACTTCCATTTGTTTTATAAATGCTGCCACCAAATGAACTGCGCCAGGGGGCGTCGTGCAAACCTACCATGTTACCAACAAAGGGCATCCAATAATCTACGTGTGATTTGTAGTCAGGTTCACCGTCTTTGTCGGTATCGGCACCTATAAGCGTCTGATTGCGTGCCTTAGCTCTGATTTCAAAGGTACCTGTAGGGGTGGCGTGATCGTCGCTGTTGCCTCCCGAAACAAACCACGATTCCCATAGAATATCGCCAGATTCATCGTATAGACGTGCATATTGCGTGGCAAGATTAACATCTATGTGACGCCCAAGTTCACGCGCACCAGGGGTTTCGGCAGGTGCACCTTTTGGTGTTGTATGTAAAACTTTTACAGGTAGGATAATTTCGTGTACATCAAGATTGCATACAGCTTGGGTAAGCAACTCATTGAGTTTGTCATAATTTATTTTTGTGATAACGCCTGAGTCGTTCGATTTAATGTGTAAATTATCTTTTCCCCATGTTTCAACTGCACTTTGGTCGATAGATAGTGTTTTAGGATCAGCTACGTGCATCCATTGTGCCAACAAAGTTTTGTCTACGGTGGCAACTTGTTGCTGGTTATACATAAGCGCAATAGAAAGTTCAAGAGCCTTATTAGCTTTGTTGTTTATCGCAATAAGATCCGGGTCTTGTGCGGTAAGTGTTGGTTGTTTAAGCACGCTATCATCTAATAGCGATTCTGAGCGCAGCTCATAAATATCATGAATTACACAATCGCTTACGGCTTTGGCCTCAAGCGCGCTTCCAACTTGTGCATCTTTTATGGTAAATGATTGAGCAGAGCTGTCGTATTGTGAGTAGGCATTTACCGGATTGGTAGCGTTAGCGTTAAACGCATTTACCTGCTCGGTTATAAGCGATTGAACAGAATCCTCATCAAAACTTGGCTGTTGCTGCATAATTATGTGCTGTGGTTGAAATACATATTGCACCCATGTAAAACCAGCTGCATTGTGCTTAAGAACATCCTCGGCACAACTTTGTGTATCAACATTTAGGTTGAGTTGGCTCTGATCAAGCGTCATATCAAAGTTGAGTCCACTTACGTGTATGGTATAAGTGGAAAGTTGCTTGTCCAAATAAGTGGCAAGCGTGTTGGTATCCATATACGAAACGTCTTGTCCATTAAGGGTAGTGCGATACATAAGATGGTTGGTAAAGTATATCCCCGCACCAACATAACCTAGGATCAGAAGAACAAAAACCGCCAAAGCAATACGGGCCCCAAGATGTTTGTGTGTCTGTGTACCCTTTTTATGCATGTCTTGCTGAGCGGAGCCATTCACTTCAGAAGACGTGATGGTTTTAAGATTGGTATAAACAGTAGAATCGCTGGACGCTTGAGTTGTTTTGAGGTTTGTAATAGTTTTTGAAGGATTATTTTGCGTATCGTTGGAGGAAGCAAAGTGTGCTGCATGTTTAGACAAAGTAACCTCGATAGTTAGATTTATGGGTACAAAAGTGCTGCGTTTCAAAAGAACGTTCTCTATTTTAACGACTTAATCTATAACATTCAACATAATATATACCGTTTTTATGTATTGTTGTTTTTATAGCATGTATACCACTATCAACGGGCTTTATAACCACTTAAACAAATAACCGTTTGCCAAAGTGGTTAAACCCTTTACCTAAAATCTAAGCTGTTTTGCCGATACGTGCTTGAGTGCGCTTGTATATTATGTGATAAAAGAAACAGCTTGATTTGTTCCGGTTGCATTGTTTTTGGTTGCATGGGTTTTCTACTTCTTTGTAAGAGCATGTAGAAGATGTGCACGCATTGCATTCCTTTTATGTCAAAGTAAGTTGTACGTTCAACAGGAGCAAAAAGCACGTACCGTGTGAGGTGTATGTCTGTGAAGCGTACACGTAAGGAGAGATTTCGTTATGGAGGCGAGACATATGGTTTCTATTTCGCGCAGATCGTTTTTGAAAAACACAGGAATTTTGGGAGCTGCAGTTGGCTTGGGTGCCCTTGCAGGATGTGATAAGGGTTCTACTTCGGCAAACGATGGTGGAGATTTAAGCAGAATTGCAAGCTCAGATTTAATTGATGCCGCAAAAAAAGATGGCAAGCTTGTTGTATATGGTTCAAGTGAAGAATCTCACGTTGCGGCAGTGTGCGAGAATTTCCAAACATTATTTGGCATTGATACTCAATATCAACGCCTCTCAACAGGTGAGGTTGAGTCTAAGGTTGAAGAAGAAGCTGGCAATCCATCTGCAGACGTTTGGTTTGGTGGTACAACCGATCCGTATAATGTTGCTATTACTAAGGGCATTTTGGCTCCTTATCAGGCAAAAAATGCATCACACCTTATCTCTAAAGTATACATGGACAAAGACGGACATTGGTACGGTGTTTATAAAGGAATTTTGGGATTCTTCTACAATAAAGACGAGATGGATCGTCGCAATTTGGATGCTCCAAAAGACTGGCCCGATTTAATCGACGAAAAATATAAAGGCCTTATTTGGCTTTCAAACTACAATACCGCAGGTACGGCAAAGCTTGTTATTAACACTATTATTCAAAAATATGGTCACGATAAAGGTTTGGAGTATCTAACTAAGCTTGATAAAAATATTTCTGTTTATACAAAGAGCGGTTCTGGTCCTTCTAAAAATGTTGGAACGGGCGAGTGCACGCTTGGCATTGGATTCTTACATGACGCAATCTATCAGATTGTAGATAATGGTTATCAAAATATTGGTATGGTTATTCCGTCCTCGGGTGCATCGTTTGAAGTTGGTGCAACTGCTATGTTTAAGGGCGCAAAGCACGAGAACGCCGCAAAGCTTTGGATTGAATACGCGCTTTCACCTGCATGTGTTGATCGTGGTCAGGAAGTAGGATCGTATCAATTCTTGGTAATCGACGATGCTAAACAACCAGAAGTTGCAACTCAATTTGGTCTTGATCCTAATAATGTTATGGATTACGACTTTGAGGATGCAAAGAAGAACACCGAGCAGTATGTCAAAGACACTATGGAGGCTCTTAAAGGCGGAGACGATCGCTTTAAGACCAAGTAAGTCTTGGAAAGACGGTGTGCATAACCATGTATGCACACCGTTCTTTTTACTGGTAACATTATCGAGAGCAGATAAAGGAGGGTGTTATGGCAACAAGTCAAAGTGCGCAGCTTGATCGTAAAAAGCTTTTAGCCGATCCTATCTTGGTATCAACTATTATCGTACTGGTAGCAGCACTTGTGCTGTTTATTTTGTACCCACTTGCTATCTTAATGGTTGATAGCATTGTAGGCGAACACGGTCCAACGCTTGATGTATTTGCGCGTGTTTTAGCTATGCCTACGTTTGAAACCGCTATCATTAACACACTGAATGTAGGATTTTTTGTAGGTATTATTGCAACGTTTATTGGTCTGCTTTTTGCGTATGTAGAGGTGTACGTTAAGCTTAAAAGTCGCTTTATTAGCGGACTGTTTAAGATTGTTTCTATGTTGCCTGTTGTTTCACCTCCGTTTGTATTGTCTTTGTCAGTTATCATGCTGTTTGGTAAAGCGGGCATTATTACTAGGCACTTATTGGGCATTTACGACAATAACGTCTATGGTTTTTGGGGCATTGCGCTTGTACAAACGCTTACCTTTTTCCCCGTGTGCTACATGATGTTTAGAGGACTGCTCAAAAACATTGATCCTTCTCTTGAAGAAGCAGCTCGTGATATGGGAGCTTCTCGTTGGAAAGTTTTTACCTCGGTTACGCTTCCGCTTATTTTGCCTGGTTTAGGTAATGCATTTTTGGTTACCTTTATTGAGTCAATTGCCGACTTTGCAAACCCCATGCTTATTGGTGGTTCTTACGACACACTTGCAACATCTATCTACCTTCAAATTACGGGTGCATACGATAAACAGGGTGCTGCAGCAATGGCAGTTGTATTGCTTGGTATTACGCTTGCCATGTTTGTGGTACAAAAATATATTCTTGAGGCAAAAAGCACGGCAACGCTTACTGGTAAGGCAAGCCGCGGCCGTATGCTTATTTCCGACCTTTCGGTTCGCCTACCGCTGACCTTGTTATGCGGTTTGCTTGCATGCTTTGTTATCATGATGTATATATGCGTACCGTTTGGTGCATTGTTCAAAACCTGGGGTTATGATTTTTCGCTTACTACTAAGTGGTTTGAACAGGTATTTAAGCTTCACCACGGTTTTCAGGCGTTTAGAGACTCGTTTGTTTTGTCGCTCATTGCTTCTCCAATTACGGCGCTTTTGTCTATGATCATCTCGTATTTGGTTGTAAAGCGTAAATTTGCACTTAAAGGCTTTATCGAAGCAGCATCTATGCTGGCTATGGCGGTACCTGGTACGGTATTAGGTGTTGGATATATTCGTGGTTTTTCTGGCGGACTTTTCCATACAGGCGTTATGCAAGGGCTTTATGGTAGCGCTGCAATCCTCATCATCGTATTTGTTGTGCGTTCACTTCCTACCGGAACTCGCTCTGGTATCTCTGCACTTCGACAAATAGACAAATCTATTGAGGAATCTGCTTATGACATGGGTGCAAACAGTTTCCATGTATTTATGACGGTTACGTTGCCTCTTATTAAAGACTCGTTCCTTAGTGGTTTGGTTACAGCGTTCGTGCGTTCAATTACCGCAATTTCGGCCATCATTTTGTTAGTTACACCTCAATTTTTGCTTATTACCGTGCAGATTAACGAATTTGCCGAAAAAGGCGCATATGGTATTGCATGTGCGTTTGCCACAATTTTGATACTTATTACCTATGGTGCAGTGCTCTTGATGAATATTGCCATCAAGTTCTTTGGTACAAGTGCATCTACAAGAGATTAACAAGGAGTATATGATGGCTAAAGAGAAAAAAGGTGTTCGTCTTGAACATGTTTCAAAGATTTATCAAGATCCAAAAACGCATAAAGACTTTTATGCAGTTCATGATGCAAATATTACCATTGAACCAGGAGAATTTGTAACGCTTCTTGGTCCTTCGGGTTGTGGTAAAACAACCATCTTGCGTATGATTGCCGGTTTTGAATCGCCCGATGAAGGCGAGATATTCTTAGCAGATGAGCCTATTAACGAGCTTACGCCTAATAAACGCGATACTGCTATGGTATTCCAAAGCTATGCGCTTTTGCCACATTACAACATTTTTGACAATGTTGCCTATGGCTTAAAGCTTAGAAATATGGACAAAGAAACCATTAAAGCCAAAGTTGAGCACATTTTATCCCTCGTGGGTCTTGAAGGCATGGAAGACCGCAAAACTAATCAGCTTTCTGGTGGTCAGCAGCAGCGCGTTGCCCTTGCTCGTGCGCTTGTAATTGAGCCTGGTGTTCTTTTGTTTGACGAGCCGCTGTCTAACTTGGACGCAAAACTTCGTGTTGATATGCGTACCGAAATCCGTCGTATTCAACAAGAAGCAGGAATTACCGCAATTTACGTTACTCATGACCAGTCCGAAGCTATGGCGCTTTCAGACAAAATTATTGTTATGAAAAAAGGCATTGTTGATCAAATTGGAGATCCACGTACCATTTATCACCGCCCGTGCGATGAATTTGTTGCCGACTTTATCGGTGAGTCTAACTTCTTACACGGTAAGGTAACCGAAGCCCAGGATCAGACAGGTGTTGCGGTTATAGAGGGCTCACCAGTAAAAATTGCCGATCTTAATGGTAAGCACGTAGACGACGAGATTACGCTGGTATTACGCCCCGAATCGGTGCATGTAGCCGATGAAGGCGTGCTTCCATGCGAAGTAATTCTTTCCCGTTTTATGGGTCATTATCAAAATTACCATGTGATGTGTGGTGATACGCTGGTAAAGATTACAGAATTCAATCCCAAGAACAAACGCATTTATGAAGTGGGAGAAAAAGCGTTTATTAAGTTTTCGTCCGAGGATGTTCACGCTTTATAACAGTGCGGTGCAAAGGAGTGCCTTGAGCACTCCTTTGTGTTAAGGAGCAGCTATGCAGTCGTTTCTTGAATTAGCGCGAGCTCGGTATTCGTGCAGAAGTTTTGACTCAAAACCTGTTGAGAGTGAAAAGATAACAAAAATATTGCAAGCTGGGCAGGTAGCGCCCACCTGTGTTAACAGACAACCTTGGCGCGCTTGGGTGATACAAGGTGCTAAGGCTCTTAGCCGTGCATACGAAGCTACGCGTTTTAATTTTGACGCACCGTTGATTATAGCTGTGGGGGTAAAGCCCGGAAGCGGTTGGACACGTCGCTGCGATGAGCATGATTTTGTTGATGTAGACGGCGCTATTGTGACAACTCATATGATGCTTGAAGCTCAAGACTTAGGGTTATATAGCACGTGGGTAGGATATTTTGATCCCAAAGTGCTGGCTGATTCTTTTGAAGAGATGAAAGACTATCGCATGCTTGCAATGCTTGAGATTGGTTATCCATCACCTCAAGGTGTGCCATCCGCGCGTCATGAAGAGCGTAAAAGCCTGAATGAGTTGGTAAGCATTATCAAATAGGCAGTGCATTTTCTTGCACGGTGGACACCGCAATCAATATAAAAGCTTTGTGAATATTCATATTTACTTGTAATATACTTAATATTTGCTTCTTATTGCATATTGGCTCATACTCAAAGGACAGGTTATGTCACAACTTGATACCTCGATTATCATTCGCCCTTTTAAGGATATTGACTTTGATGAAGTTGTTAATCTGTGCGTCAGAAAATGGTGCAGTGATATTACAGGTGCATATGACCGTATTATTTTTGGACGCGTGCTTACTGCTGGTGCGTTACAGCGTTCGGTGTACACGATGGTTGCCGAAGAAAACGGCAGTGTTATCGGCGTATGCTTTGGTGGATTAAGTAGCAATAGAAGCATTTCACAAAACTCCTTTTGGCATCGTCGCTTTGAAGACATTATGGTAATTGCGCGCGACCGCGCACGCCGTGGTGGCGTAAAAGTTGAGGATCGTCTTTTTAGTCGTTTAAGAAGTTACACAACGGCGGATGTTTTTATCTCGCTTGGTTATGCTAATTCCGAAGCAGAAATTAACTTATTGATTGTAGATCCTAATCACATGGGCAAAGGTGTCGGCTCGCGATTGTTTGACGATATGACAACACGCTTTAAAGATGCTGGTGCTCGTGGCTTTTTCCTTATTGTAAGTTCGGAATCTGACATTGATTTCTTTGAGCACCGCGGGCTTAACTGTATTCAGGAAAAACAGGGAACCTCGGGCGATAGAGGAAATAGCGTTATTTACTTATATGGACGTCGTTTGTAACTGCGTTTTGTTCATCTAGAAATCGCGCCATAGTCATACGGATGTTTAATTTTACGAGATGAGAGTGTAATAACAGCAGGTATAACAGCAGGTAAACATGTATAGAGTTAGGAAATTGCTGTGAGTGAGCTTTTAGATATCTACCGTTCTTCATCTGCCCGCATGCGCGTAGGCGTAGGCATAACCCTTGCGTGCTTACTTGGGTGGCTTTATTTTTTATGGGCATTTACCTGGTATTTTGCGCTCAACGCACTTACAACTTTGTGTTTGGTTGCATGTGCTTTGGTTGATAACAAGTATCGCGTTATTCCGCATACGTTGCTTGTTATACCTGCTTGTATCGGGGTATTTTTTGCGCATCTGAGCTGCTCGCTTTTGACATATGATAGCGCCCCCTTTATATGTTTTATCTTGTGTATTATTTGGTTTGTATTTGCTTATGCAAATCACGACGCAAATGCGGCACCGCTGATAGGCGCTGGCGATATAAAACTTTTACTTGTATTGTCTTTGTATATGACACCGTTGTCCTTTTTGGTTATGTTGGTTATTGCGTGTATAGGCGGTCTGTGTCATGCTGCGCTCATTAGGCAGAAAACATTTCCATGGGCTCCTTCTATTGTGTTTGCGTGGTATATGGTTATGTATACGCCCTTCTTAAACTATGTGTATATTGCGCTTGTGCAAATATTTTAAGTGGAGGAGCAATTTGATTGCGCTTTAGATATCAAAAATTGCCCCCCAGATACTAGAAGCTTCGCATTAGATACGAAAAAATAGTTGATAATATTAACTAATATGACTATCCTTATGTTCACTTTTACATTTGAACAAAGGAGTTGTAATGGATTCAACACTGCACAATACAACACCGCATAATGCGACGCTTCACAAACCTATACATATCTTAAGCCCCGAGATACTGATTAAAATCATTGGCGTGATAGCTGCGTTTTATGGAATGGCGGTTCACTGGGAAGGCTTGTTTTCGTTTACGTATTTTACAAACTTATCCAATCTTGTTATAGCAGGTATTTTGTTGTATGCACTGGTGGGTAAGTTAATTTGCGCGCTCGACTACGGTGACCATGCGCATGTAAGAGGTGCATTGGCAGAACATACTTCAGGTGGTTTGCGCTTTTTCATACCACAAACGCTTTCTACACAAGCGTGGTACCGCGTGAAATATATGGCAACTCTGGCAATCACTATTACATTTTTGCTCTATCTGTGCTTTTTGGCTCCAACATCGGATGCTGGTTTTGTGGGCGCATATCTTAATAATCATGCTTCGTCACTCTGCACCCATTTTATTGCCCCTCTGTGTGCTATAGCAGATTTTTTGTTATTCGATCATGGCTTTAAGCCGCAGACTCACGATGTGTTTTGGGCATTGCTTCCACCCTTTGTTTATATCGGATATGTATGCGTGTTGTCGCTTGTATTTGGTGTGCGCTGGAAAACCGTTATGCTTGCACCATATAATTTTTTAAATTTTGGTGCGCCATGTGGATGGTTTGGCATTGATGTAACCACAGCAAATACCTACACATTAGGTATAGGAGTTTTTTATTTTGTGTGCGTATTTACCTTGATATTTATAGCCATTGGCGTGTGTTTTCTTAAAATCGTAGAGCGCCGTGCAAAATAGTATAAGAATGCGCAAGCTTTGATATGTACTATATTCTCCATATACAGTTGTAAGGTATTGTGAATCTATAAATTTGGGTATGTAGTTGTGTTAGAATATCTGTACATATTCGATAACAAGCTCCTACGAGACATCGTAGCATAAATACAACTAAGGAGTTGGAACTTGGCTATCAAAACGTTTACACGGCGAGAAATTTTGCAGCTGTTTTCTATAACCGCAGCTCTTGCGGCTATGCCTGCTCAGATTGCGTTTGCTGACACACAAGATGACTTAGATGCTGCTCAAAAAAAGCTCGACGAAGTTCAAAAACAACTCGATACCATTGCTTCCCAATACGAAAAGCTCGTGGGCGAGCAGGAAAAAACATGTGAGCAAATAGAAGATGCGCAGACACAAATAGCCTCTACGCAAGATCAGATCGATAAAAAACAGCAAGAGCTTGATGCAAAAAAGAGTGCGCTTTCAAAACGTGTTTCAAGTGCATATAAGTCTGGCATAGATGGATTTTTATCGGTGCTCTTTTCTTCGTCGTCGCTCGAAGAGCTTTCTTCTAACATTTATTATCTTGATAAAATTTCTGAAAAAGATCGAACGATGATAGAAGAAGTCAATCGTGTAAAACATGAGCTTGATGATAAAAAGAGCAGTCTTGAAAGCCACAAAGCGGCTCTTGAACAGCTTAAGGAAGAACAAGATAAAGAGCTTACACAAATGACCGCCAAGCAAGATGAGTCTAAACGTGTGTTGGATGGTCTTTCTCAGGATGTAAAAGATCTTATGGCAAAACGCGATGCTGAACTTCAAGCGGCTGCACAGCAGCGCGCGCTTCAAGAGGCTCAAGCTGCAGCTGCTCGTTCAGGAAAACGAACCTATACGTTAAGTGAAGTATCTGGTGAGGTCAATTTAAGTCCTAATTTATCGGGGAGCCAAAAGGCAGTTATTTCGTGTGCAGGTCGAGTAGCTTCTCCGGGTTATGGCTTGTGTGCTATGTGGGTTTCTCAGGTTTTCTCGGCAGCGGGATTGGGCTATCCTTCAGGTGATGCTTGCGATATGTATTATGCTTGGTGCCATAGCTCCAACAAGAGTGAGCTCAAACCGGGGATGATTATTGCTGTTCCTGCTCATGCAGGAACGCCCGCTGGTAGAATTTATGGCCACATAGGTATTTATGTTGGAAACGGAGAAGTTCGCCACAACATAGGCTCTGTTGCAACGTGGTCTTTGGATCGTTGGATTAGCTATTATAGCTCTATTACAACGCCTCGTTGGGGCTGGTGTATGGGGATACCGCTTTCGTAAAGGTCGTACAGGCGTAAGGGCGTAAAGCGCGCGTAGGCGCAAGAGTGGAAAGTCGTAAAGCCGCAATCGCGTAAAGGCATAAACACGTAAACTCGCAAGACGCACAGACGCAAGAAGCACAAACGCGCATGTTTTGCGCGCGCTTCTTTCATAACACGGTTTATCTAACGCATAACAAATTCAATAGCATGCATACCAGGTATGCATGCTATTTTTTACACGTTTACTAATGGTCGCTTCTGTTAAAGCCGTTTTTCATGCCCATAGAGGCGCTATATAACACCTTGTCAAGGGTTATATCGGTTTCTTGTTTGGTCATATCGGCTATAGCCTGATTGGTTTTTTCTAATACGTCTGTGCAAGCTTCGTAGGAGAGCTTTTGATCTTGTACCTGCTTATCACATTGAAATACTAAACGCCAACCTTGGGATCCAACTGCTTCTTGATAATGCTCAATATGATTGGCGCATGCATTAAAGTGAGCATCTGCCAAAGCTCCAATTAAGCGATTTGCCCAGTAAAAACTTTGGGTATCAACGTGTGCACAGGTGTTATTAAGATACTCAGGTGTGCTATTAACATTTGCATAAAAAGGTACCAGCGCATTAAAGGCATTAGATCCATACGCCATCCATTGAAGTGCTTGGCAACCCCGAGGTGCCCATCCACGCAGCTGCAGTGCTGCAAGCTCGCTATTACGGTTAATACCAATAGGGCGATACAAAGAACGAGTTGCAGCTGTTCCCTGTGCTGAATATGGATCAAAAACGGTTCCTTGGTAATGAAGCGACAGCGAGTATTTAACATCTTCCATGGTGATCTTGCGATCGGGGATAAGGCACCAGGGAATATCGTCACTTTCGGGCTGCCAAGGAGCACATGCAGGATCGGCAAACAGTGACGGAACAAAGTATTTGTGCATACTCCACGCGCGTGGCGTGTTGTAGACGTGGTCGGCATCACTATGGCTGCCGAAAGCATCGCGCGGATTAAAGATCTCGTGCTTGCAGGCGCAGCTGTTGTCACAAGAGCAATCGGCACAGCATGCATTATCATCGCAGTCGCAATCATCGTTGCAGTTGCACTCATCGCCGCAGGTATCTTCATCACAGCAGCATGCACATTCATCTAAGTTGTCGTCTTTGAGTGTAAGATCAAGGTGATAGGTATCCATCCAGTCTTTAAGATCCGCAGAACACATATACGACTTTTGTTCACCATAAGCATCGGTAAGGTCAAATTCGTCAATTCCCAATTGGTTTGGCATGGTAACATAGGCATCATCAGGCACGCGACGCGCGATCCAGTGATGACCACCTACGGTTTCGAGCCACCATATTTCTTCGGTATCGCTAAACGCAATACCGTTCATCTCGTAGGTACCATACGTTTCAAGCAAATGACCTAGGCGCTCTACGCCTTCGCGCGCAGAGTGAATATAGGGAAGAACAAGCGTAACCATGTCTTCTTCGCTAATACCACCGCGGACTTCGGGCGTATAATCAGCGTCTCCTTCTTTACCACATGCCTTCTTAAAGTAAACCAAGGGATCAGCACCTAAAACGCGCTCGTTGGATGTAAGCGTTTCGGTGGCAGTCATGGCTACGTTAGCTTCGTTTACACCTGCTGCAGCCCAGATACCCTCATTTGAAAGCGCATTGGGAACCGCGGTATAACGCATAGGATTATCAGGCAGATCCATTTCAAAATGCGTTAACACCGATTTGTAGTGACGCGGTTGATCCTGCGGTTGTACAACGGTAAAGTTTTTAGGACAAAATTCGCCATTGGGAGAATCTTCGTTACGTGCAATAATAGTTGACCCGTCAAAACTTGCATCTTTACCAACAAGTAAGGTGGTACATGCCATCATAGCCTCCGTTTCTAAGAAAACATTTCATTAAATTATTGTATCTGATTTTGACATAGCATACTATTCATCTTAATCTGTATATATTGTTTTATTTCGTTTTACGCGCTCAAGATAAGGTTAGCACGTCAGCACGCGCGTGTTACAAAAGCTGTTCGCGCGCTCACAAAGGAGTTTTTCTATGTCCATGAATTTTAAACGACGCTTACCTATTCCCAAAGAAATTCGCGAAGAAATGCCGCTCGCCCCTCAAATTGCGGCTCAAAAGCCTGCATTTGATGCAGCCGTAGCAGATGTATTGTGCGGTAAAAGTGAAAAAAAATTGCTCATTATAGGGCCGTGTTCTGCTGATAGAGAAGACTCTGTTTTGGAATATGTTGAGCGTCTAGCGCGTGTTGCCGAAGAAGTGCGCGACAAGCTCATTATCATTCCTCGTGTGTATACCAATAAGCCTCGTACCAAGGGAACAGGCTATAAAGGTTTGTTGCATAATCCCGATCCCTTAGGTGCGCCCGATCTATTAGGTGGCGTAAAAGCTATTCGCCATATGCATATCAAGGTTGCAGAAACAACTGGTATGTTTACTGCCGACGAAATGCTGTATCCCGAGAACTACCAATATCTTATAGACGTTATTGCATATAATGCAGTTGGTGCGCGCTCAGTTGAAAACCAAGAGCATCGTTTAGTGTCAGCCGGAATTTCAACTCCTGTTGGTATGAAGAATCCAACTGGTGGTTCGTGTTCGGTTATGCTTAATTCTGTTTATGCAGCTCAACAGCCTCAGACATTTATTTTTAGAAATTGGGAAGTTGAGGCAACGGGTAATCCTTTAGCACACGCTATTTTGCGCGGTTTTCAGGGGTTGGATGGTCGTAATTATCCCAACTATCACTATGAATATCTTGAGCGCCTTTGCGAGCTTTACACCGCAGACACCTATGCTAATCCTGCCGTAGTGATTGATTGTAACCACGATAATTCGGGCAAACGTCCGCTTGAGCAAATTCGTATTATTCACGAAGTGCTTGATAGCGTACATAGAAACGAAGATATTGCACGTCTGTTTAAGGGCTTTATGGTGGAGTCTTACCTTGAAGACGGCAATCAGCCTGTTGACGGTGGTGTATTTGGTAAATCTATCACCGACGCTTGTTTGGGTTGGGATAAAACAGCTCGCTTAATTTATAACATTGCAGACCGCTTGTAAGCTATCTTAAGTGTAGATATACTTGTATTTTAAGACCGAGATAAAAGCACAAATTAAGGCGCGAGTTAAAACACGAGTTACAAGTACAAATTAAAGCGTTTACCTCACAACAAGGGTAAACGCTTTTTAATGGTTGTATTACTAAATCTTTACGTAACGTGTTTAGGTATTTCTATTGTGCAACACCTGTTGCAACACAAGCCGTTTGCTGCGTCTGCATATGCGCTTGCGCTTGTGCCTGCGCTTGCGCTGCCTGGGCTGCTCTAAGCGCCATTTTACGCGCCATAAGTCGCTCAGCACGCGCTTTCATAACAATATCTCTAAGTTCCGGTATTTTTGCAGCGTCCATTGAGGGCACGCCTTCAAGTGGATAGGGAATATTGAGGTCTTTGTATTTTGGTACGCCCATCTTGTGATACGGCAATAAATCAAGTCCAACTACATTATCCCAATCGGCGATAATGTAGCCCACGCCTTTAAGCTCGTCCACTTGATCGGTAATACCTGGTACTACAACGTGACGAATCAATACAGGAATATGTCTGCGGCACAGTTCATCACCAAACGCGCGCGGACGCAAATACGTTCCCTTTACCAGCTCCATATGGCCTTTAGGATCTGAGTGCTTGATGTCTAGTAAAACCATATCGGTGTGGTCAAGCAAGTCTGACACATATTCGGGATGACGTGGATTAAAAGTAGCGCCCGAGCTATCCAAGCAGGTATGTATACGACCTTTAGGATCTTCGTGCGCTGCTTTGAAAAGTGCTGCAATAAAATTTGGTTGAGCCAAAGGCTCGCCGCCACTTGCCGTAATACCGCCACGACGATAAAAAGGACGGTTGCGGTCATAAACCTTCATTAACTCAGCAACACTCATGCGTTGTCCTGTGTCAAACGCCCACGTTTCGGGGTTGTGGCAATATTTGCACCTAAATGGGCATCCTTGACAAAAAACAACCATACGAGTACCAGGGCCATCTACGGTACCCATGGTCTCTAGAGAGTGAACCCGCCCAACTACCTCGAGCGGGTTCACTGTCTTGTTTATGTTGGTTTGAGCTACCACAAAAACATCTCTTGTTTAGACTTATTAAAGAGCTTCGTGGAACGTACGAGAAATAACGTCGTCCTGTTGCTGTTTAGTAAGTGTGGTGAACTTAACGGCATAACCAGAAACACGAATGGTAAGCTGAGGGTATTTCTCAGGGTGAGCTTGTGCGTCAAGCAAAGTGTCTCTGTTGAATACGTTGATGTTCAGGTGGTGTCCACCTTTTTCGGCATATCCGTCAATCATGCTGACGAGGTTGTCGACTTGCTCTGTAGATGCTGCCATAGCAACGCTCCTTTCTTGTACACCGATTACACGGTGCGCCCTTTATTTGTTGTCTTCGCATCCTTCTTTTGCACTTGCGTCTGCAGCACATGCGCAATCAGGTTTGTTTTCGATGGTAAAGTCAACCGTCTTAAAGTCGATCTTTGAAACATCGTCTAACTCTTTCATCTCGCACATGTCGCACTCACCAAACATGACGTTACCGCTCTTACCCAAAGCAGCTGGAACAATAGAGAAGGTATTTGAAATACCATCCTCTGCATCACGGAAGGGAAGTTTAGAAACAGATGCAAGAGATGCAACCGCACCGTGCGTATCACGCTGGTGCATGGGGTTGGCTCCTGGTGCAAATGGAGTTCCTGCGCGACGACCATCAGGAGTATTACCCGTTTTTTCGCCGTATACAACATTAGATGTAATAGTTAATACAGAAGTTGTAGAAACTGCATTTCTGTAGCAGTTGAATTTACGTATTTGTTTCATAAAGTATTCAACTACATCGCGAGCAATGCTGTCTACACGGTCATCGTCGTTACCATACTTAGGATAGTCGCCCTCGATCTTGAAGTCGGTAACCAAGCCAGTTTCATCGCGGATAACTTTAACTTTTGCATATTTGATTGCAGAAAGTGAGTCGGCAACAACCGAAAGCCCAGCAATACCAGTTGCAAACCAACGGTGAATATGTTCATCATGGAATGCCATTTGAATGCGCTCATAGGCATATTTATCGTGCATGTAGTGAATAACGTTAAGAGCATTAACGTATACGCTTACCAACCAGTAAACCATGTCACGGTATTTTTGAATGACGTCATCGTAGTCCAGATAATCGCCTTCTACAGGACGGAAACGAGGTCCTATCTGCTCACCAGTAATTTCGTCACGACCACCATTGATGGCGTAAAGCAAGCACTTTGCAAGGTTTGCACGAGCACCAAAGAACTGCATTTCCTTACCTACGACCATGGAGCTTACGCAGCAAGCAATTGCATAATCATCGCCGTGGTAAACACGCATAAGGTCATCGTTTTCGTATTGAATTGACGAAGTGGTGATAGAAATCTTTGCGCAATAACGTTTGAACGGCTCAGGAAGACGTGTTGACCAAAGAACAGTTAAGTTTGGCTCGGGGCTTGTTCCCATGTTTTCAAGTGTGTGCAAGAAACGGAAGGAGTTCTTGGTAACCATAGGACGACCGTCTATACCAATACCACCGATGGACTCGGTCACCCATTGTGGGTCACCTGAGAAGAGTGCATTATACTCGGGAGTACGTGCAAACTTAACCATACGAAGCTTCATAACAAGGTGGTCGATAATTTCCTGAACTTCGCTTTCGGTAATGGTACCTTCTTGCAGGTCGCGTTGGGCATAAATATCGAGGAACGTTGACGTACGACCAAACGACATAGCAGCACCATTTTGCTCCTTAACCGATGCAAGGTATGCAAAGTACAGCCACTGAACAGCTTCTTTGAAGTTCTGAGCAGGTTTTGAAACATCAAATCCATACTCTCCCGCCATAACGTTAACTTCTTTAAGGGCGCGAATTTGCTCGGAAAGCTCCTCACGGTGACGAATGGTTTCCTCGTCCATCGTGGTGTGAGTGTTTGCCTTCTCTTCTTCTTTTTCTTCGATAAGACGATCAAGACCATAGAGCGCAAGACGACGATAATCGCCAATGATACGACCGCGGCCGTATGCGTCGGGTAAACCAGTAATAATGTGGGAGTGACGGCAAGCGCGCATCTCGGGCGTGTATACATCAAAAACGCCCGCATTGTGAGTCTTACGACGGTCAGTGTAGAACTTAACTAAGTCAGGATCTACTTCGTAACCATAGCTTTTGCAGGCAGACGCCGGCATACGAATACCACCGTTGGGCATTAAGGCACGTTTTAATGGTTTGTCTGTTTGCAATCCAACGATTTTCTCGTATGGTTTGTCAATGTATCCTGCTGGGTGGCTGGTAATAGTAGAAACAATCTTGGTATCCATATCAAGAACGCCACCATGTTCACGTTCTTGCTTGAATAAATCCATTACTTCTGCCCAAAGCTTAGTGGTAGCTTCGGTAGGACCAGCTAAAAACGATTCATCTCCTTCATAGGGAGTGTAGTTTTTTTGGATGAAGTCGCGAACATCAATAAGATGTGTCCACTCTCCACCAGTAAATCCACGCCATGCCTCTTTCATTGGACACGCTCCTTGCTCGTATGTTACTTAACTCTACTTAATTTACCAAAAATCGACTGCAATATTACACACAATAGCCGAGTGGTTTTAGAAAATGAGTTTTCTGATGGTAAAATCGTGAGTAACATAATCCGACAGATTAAATATATATTGTATACAAAAACACAAAATTTTTATGAGAAAAGTTCAAATATTTTTTGTCTGTCAAATAATTATCAAGTCATGATAGACTTATTACAGGTAAACGTATTACTAAGATAAGATATACAACACATGTTCCGCACAACGCGTATGCTAGGTGCGAAAGGATTTTAAAACAATGCAGGGTCAGAGTGAAGACTTATATACAAAACATCCACATGAAAAAAATATAGATGATCAGCCATTCACGGAAAGCGTACTTGCGCAAAATGAGATAGACGAGTATAATTCCAAAAATTTTCAAAAGTCGCACGAGCTTTTTATTACTTATCATCCGTGGAAACTCTTTTGCATTGCGGCAATTCCTGGAGCTTTGAGCATGCTTTCTTCGGCAATTTACGAAATTGCTGACGGTATTTTTGTAGGACAGATTCTAGGTGAAGAGGCGTTTGCGGCAATCAATTTAGCCATGCCATTTGTTATTATGCTGTTTGCATTTGGCGATATGGTGGGAGTTGGTTCGTCTGTTCCTATTTCAATTAGCTTAGGTGAAGGAAACACGCGCTGCGCAAATAATATTTTTACCTGCGGTATTTTGATGATTTTAGCTGGCGGTGCGCTCATTGGTACGCTCTTTTGGTTTTTAGCGCCAGCGCTTATGGAACTGATGGGTGCATATGGAACGCTGCGTGATATGGCAGCCGATTATTTGCGGATGTTTGCTCTGTTTGCGCCCTTAGGCACCATTTTGTTTGCGGTTGATAATTATCTACGTATATGTGGCAAGGTTAAAAGCAGTTTTGCACTTAACGCGTTTACATCTCTTTTTGGCTGCGTTTTAGAATTTTCTATGCTTTATTTTTGGCATTTAGGCACCCTTGGTGCAGCACTTGCATTTTCAATTGCAATAAGCGTGGGCTCTTTGTGTGCGCTCATTCCGTTTATGGCCAAAAAAATGTTGCTTCAATTTGTTAAGCCTCAATTCTCGTGTGCGCTGCTTAAAGAAATTGTTCAAAGTGGAACACCTGCGTTCTTAAACGACGTAGCAGGGCGTGTGACCGTTATTTTCTTGAATGTAGAGTTGATGATAGCAGGAGGAACTGCCGCTGTATCGGTCTACGGTTTTTTGATCTTTGCAGGAAGTTTTATTTATCCTTTGATTTATGGAATCTGCGACGCTTTGCAACCTGCCGTAGGCTACAACTGGGGAGCGCGCCGCTACGATCGTATTAAACAGATAGAAAAGTACGTATTTTCAACGGTCTGTGCTATTGCGCTGCTGCTCGCCGCTATTATGGCAGTGTTTCCCGATGAATGTACACGTTTGTTTATGGTTGATGTTTCAGAAGACATACTGGTTATGTCACGTGATGCATTTAGATTCTATGCGCTTTCATATGTGTTTCGCTGGTTTCCGCTTGCCTGTGGAAGCTTGCTTACCGCGGTCGAAAAAACCAAACTTGCGTCACTGTTGTCATTTTGTATGGTCACGTTGTTGCCGCTTGCGGTTCTGTTTGCGCTTAAGCCGCTTGGCCTATTGGGGCTATGGCTTAACGCTCCTGTTTCGGCAGGTATTGCAGCCTTGATTTCAATATGGATTCTAATTGTGTTTAGACGCGAACTTCATTTGGAGTAATACCATAGAGGTAAATAAAACTTGTTACGAGTTTATTTGTTTGTGACAAGTGAGCGTGTAATAGATGCGCGTGTCTGTTTATGCGCACCTTTATACTAAGAGTATGGGAGGACAATATGTCAAAAACTCAACCGCGTGTAGCTCTCTTTTTGGCGCCAGGTGTCGAGGAATGCGAAGCACTTGTTATCTATGATTTGTTATTTAGAGCCTCTATTGCGTGCGACAAAATTGCCGTTGCACCTACGCGTAGCGTTGTATCTTCTCATAACGTAGAGCTTACCTGTGATTACGCCTTAGATGATCCAGATTTTTCGTTTGATAATTACGATTTACTTTTCCTGCCCGGAGGCCTTCCAGGAACTACAAATCTGCAAGAAAACAAAAAGCTCTGCGACGCAGTGGTAAATCATCACAAGCAGGGCAAGCTTTTGGCAGCAGTTTGCGCTGCTCCTTCGGTATTTGCCCGCTTGGGATTGCTTGAGAATAAGCGTGCAACGTCTAATCCTGGTTTTCAGGATGTTTTGCGCGAGTTTGGCGCTGACGTTGTACAAGATAGCTATGTTAAAACGGGTACCATTTTTACCAGTAAAGGGCTTGGTACGTGCATTGATTTAGGATTGGCGCTTATTGAAGAATTAGCTGATCACGATACCGTGGAAAAAGTTAAGCAAGGTATTGTGTATATGCACTAACAGGTTTATCTTCGGTGGGAGCGTGTGTATGCTTGCTGTATAAAGCAGCAAAGCGTGTACGCTGAGCACATAAGGAGTGTGCGCGGTGGCATTTGTTGAGTTCAAAGATGTTTCTAAAACCTATCATATGGGCGATTGCGAAGTTCATGCAGTTCATCATATGAACTTTACTATGGAACAAGGCGAGCTTGTGGTCATCGTTGGTGCTTCTGGTGCAGGTAAAACAACCGTTTTGAATATGCTCGGTGGCATGGATTCTCCAACCGAGGGAAGCATTTTACTTGCGGGTAAACAAATTAGTGGACTCAATGCGCGCGAGCTTACTCTGTATAGAAGGCATGCTATTGGTTTTGTGTTTCAGTTCTACAATTTAGTTCAAAACCTCACAGCACTCGAAAACGTAGAGCTTGCCAGTCAAATTTGTAAACATCCTTTACCAGCTGCAGATGTGCTCAAACAAGTTGGCCTCGAAAAACGTATGCACAATTTTCCGGCGCAACTTTCTGGTGGTGAGCAGCAGCGTGTGGCTATTGCCCGCGCGCTTGCCAAGAATCCTCAGCTGCTCTTATGTGATGAACCTACGGGTGCCCTTGATTATGTAACGGGCAAACAGATTCTTAAATTGTTACAAGACACCTGTATTAATACAGGAAAAACGGTTGCCATTGTTACGCATAACAGCGCGTTTACCGAAATCGCGCATCGCGTTATTCATGTTCACGAGGGGAGTGCGCAGTCTATAGAAATACACGATCACCCTCGTGATGCTCTCGATGTTGAATGGTAAGGTGATGAAGTGCTCAAAAGAATTGCGCCGCTTCTTCACCAAACTTTGCGGTCCATACATACCACGTTCAGTCGTTTTTTGGCTATTGTTGCGATAGTTGCCTTAGGCACGGGTTTCTTTGCTGGACTTATGATGACCGGCCCCGACATGCGACAGGCCATGGATACCTATTACGACGATAACCACGTTTGGGATATACGCCTCATTTCAACGCTTGGTTTTTCTAACGACGATATTCATCAATTTGACGATGTAGAAGGCGTGCGCGCTTGCATGCCCAATCATACGGTTGACGCTATTGCGCGTATGAATGATACGCAGGTAGCAGTGCGCGTTTCTTCGTTTGACACCCATATGGCGCAGCAATTTATTGATGAACATGCATACGCTGCAAAGGATTCTTCTTTTGGTTTTCTTAATCGCTTTCAATTGGTAACAGGAAGACTTCCGCAATCACCTGACGAATGTTTGGCTGCGGCATATGCTCCTCATGCACAATTGAGTGAAGGCGATATTGTTGACATTACCTCGGCAAACGAAGATCTTGATAAAATTTTTACCACCAAACATTTACGTGTGGTTGGTACCATAAGTTCGCCTTTATATCCCTACACGCGAAGTTTTGGATCTACAACCATTGGTTCGGGCTCTATTGATCAATATATTTTTGTACCAACATCTACATTTCAGCAGGATTTCCCCTATACCGAGCTGTATATAAGCGTTGAGGGTGCTGATAGTGTCCAAAGTAATAGCGATGCATACAAAAACATCGTAGGCGCTACTAAAGAACGCATCGAGGCACAAAAGGATCGTATGAGCGTGTTTCGTCAGCACGAGGTGCAAGAGCTGGCACAAAGCAAGCTTGACGAAAAAAAGACCGAGTTTGAACAGCAAAAAGACGAAGCATTTGAAAAGTTAGAGGCTGGCGAATCTGAGCTTGCGCGCAAACATCGCACGCTGCAGGACTCATGGCGCACATACACACAAGGTACAAGCAAGTTAAAAGCGTCGCGAGAAGCTTTTGAATCACAAAAAGCTGCGTCGCAAAACAAATTATCCCAAGCTCAAACGCGTGTTGCCACGCAAGAAGAAACTTTGTTATCAGCACTTCGTGCGCAGGGAATGGATGTTTCTTCGCTTGAGCAAGCTCAAACTATTTTAGAGAGCCATCTTCAGGCGCTTAAAGAAAAGCAGAACCAGCAAAATGTTGACAATCGTGTTGTAGACGAAAATTCGTCTGAACAATCGCCTGAACACATAAGATCAAACAGCAACCAACAATTAGCAACATTAGGCGACAATCGCCAATCTATCCAGCACAACAAAACTCGAGCGATTATGGCAACAGCTCGTGAGCACGTGAGCGCTCCTTATGAGGAAATACAACGTGTGCAACAGCAGCTTGCAGGGGTACAAGCTTTGATTGCAGCAAAAGCAAAACTGCAAGATGAACGCGCTGTGGCAGATAAAAAATTGGCACACGCCGAGCAAGAGCTTGCGCAGGCGCAAGCAAAACTTGACGCATCATACACTCGTCTGCAAGAAGGTCAAAAGAAATATGATGAAGGCGCGCGTGAGCTTGCACAGCGCAAACAAGAACTCGATGACAAATTTGCTACCGTTCAAAAGCAGCTCGATGATGCGCAAGAAACTATTGACACAACCGATATTCCCGACATATACATTTTAGACAGGTCTCAACACGAAGGTGCCGCTATTTACCATGCTGATACCGAGCGCATGGACGCGTTAGCTCGTGTATTTCCCTTTATGTTCTTTTTGGTAGCAGCTCTTGTTTCGCTTACCACTATGACGCGCATGGTAGAGGATGAGCGCATACTTATTGGGACCTATAAAGCATTGGGTTACTCTACTATACAAATTGCAACAAAATATTTGACATACGCCTTACTTGCCGCAGGTATTGGTTCTGTTTTAGGTGTTGGCGTTTTATGCCAAGTTTTGCCACTTATTATTATGAAGGCGTACTCAGTGATTTATGCTATTCCACTGTTGCTGCCACCGCTTCCCATAAAAGCCGACGTAGCAGTCTTTTCTGCGGGATTGGGTATAGGCATTACGCTGATTGCAACCATTTGTTCGGTGCTTTCAAGTTTGCGCGAACAGCCTGCTCCGCTTATGCTTCCGCGCGCTCCCAAGGCAGGAAAACGTATTCTTCTCGAACGTATTCGTCCTTTATGGCGCCGCATTTCGTTTTCATGGAAAGTAACGCTTAGAAATCTCTTTTTGTATAAAAAACGCTTGTTTATGACCGTTATTGGCATTGCAGGTTGTACCGCTTTATTGCTGGTAGGCTTTGGTTTACATGACGCCATTTGGGATATTATCAACAAACAGTACGTAGATATTACGCATTATCAGATGACGGTTGGTTTAAATGATCATGCCAACGATCTGGATGTGCAGCATGTTAAAGACGTACTTAACCAACATCCAGAAATTGAGCATATCGATCGCGTGCATACAGCACATATGGCAGCAAAAGGCGAAGACGATACGCTTTCTTCAACGCATGTAGATGTTGTTGTTCCGCAGTCGCTGGATATTTTTAATAAGTCAATTACGCTTAAAAACCGAATCAGTGGCAAGCAGGTTCCCTTTGATGACTCAAGTGTTGTTATCAGTGAAAAGCTGGCAACACTTCATCACTTGCGTGTTGGCGATACGCTCGTACTTTTCGACCGCGATAAAGTGGGGAATTCAGTTGGCACCGGCCATAAACTTACTATTACGGGAATATGCGAAAATTACGTAGGCACTACCGTTTACATTGCACCAACAATTTTTGCCAAGATTTCGTCGTCACCTGTTATGTATGAAACGCTCTTTATTCAAGCGCCCGATCTTAAACCTGGCGAACAGCAACAAAATATTGCCAGTGAGTTGCACAGTTGTGACGATGTTTCGCTTGTTGCGTTTTCAGACGAAACCATTTCTTTATACCGCAATATGATTTCGGTGGTTGATTACGTGGTAGCAGTTCTGATTATTTCTGCTGTTTTATTGGCGTTTATCGTTTTGTATAACCTTACCAACATCAATATCGAGGAACGCCTGCGCGAAATTGCAAGCCTTAAAGTTTTGGGCTTTACCAAGCGCGAAATATATGCGTATATCTTTAGAGAAGTATTTTTGTTGTCGTTATTGGGTGACGTATTTGGTTTGGGTGTAGGTGTATATCTTGAACGCTTTGTAGTGGCAACTGCCGAGGTTGATTATGTCATGTTCAGTAGAACTATTCACCTTGAGAGTTTTGTGATCGCTTTTGTCTTGACGCTGGTATTTACCGGACTTATTTTATTGGTTATGACGCCAAAACTTAATCGTATTGACATGGTCGAATCGCTTAAAAGTGTTGATTAGTGCGTTGTCAAGGTGTTTACAGCGAGATTGTTATTTCCCGTCGTTTTTGTAATTTGCGTGGTATACAAACTTAGCATATGTGTTTCACTACAATTTACGCTACTCTAATTTTGGGAGCTTACAGCGAGGTAGGCTGAGAAAGATGCCAGCATCTGACCGTACCTGATCTGGACAATACCAGCGTAGGAATCATATACAAACACATACGCCTAAGCTTTGGCATAGGCTTATTTTTGCCCTGTATTGGTAAGCGATTCCTCGGTAATTGTAAGTGCTATGTTAAGAGAGTTGAGGTTAGTATGGAATGTTCTGTTGCTATTCAATTTTTACCCATGGACGCCAAAAATGATGAAGCAATATGTAAGCAGGTAGATGCCGTAATTGCTTACATTGCTTCGACGGGTGTAAATTATTTTGTTGCTCCTTTTGAAACCACCATTGAAGGCTCTTACGAACAATGCTTAGAAATCGTTAAAAATTGTCCGCTTGTTGGTGCACAAGCTGGTTGTCACTCAATGATGACGTACGTAAAAATCAACTATCATCCTCAAGGTGAAGTGCTCTCAACCGCGCAGAAATTATCTCCTTATACCAAGCATAATGCTACAACGCAGCTTAGTTCGTAAATGCGTACATTCATGCATATACCTGTATGAGTATACAAATACTCTCAAATATTGTGTATTTAGTATCTATTTCACACGTCGATTGATAGTAAGATGGAATTTTGTAAGTTAGCACCAACAAAACAAATAGTAATTCCTGTGGTAGTAACGCTGCTGCTCATCTTTATCTGGGAAGTTGCGGTTGATACAGGAGCTATTGCAAACTTTTTGCTGCCAAGCCCACTGCAGGTTTTGCGCGCACTTATCCGCGATCAAAACTTGCTGTATACTCACGGCATCACCACCATGACCGAAGCAATTTTGGGCTTATTTTGGGGCTGTGTCTTGGGATTTATTGTTGCAATTCTTATGGATTCCTCGCCTTTTATTCACGCAGCACTTAATCCACTTATCACCATTTCGCAAACTATTCCAACTATTGCCATTGCTCCGCTTTTGGTGTTGTGGCTTGGCTACGATTTATTGCCTAAGGTTGTGTTAGTTATTATCACCACGTTTTTCCCCATTACTATCTCGCTGGTGAGCGGTTTTGCATCGGTTGACCCCGAAACTATCAACCTCATGAAAATTATGAACGCACGCCCGTGGCAGGTATTTTTGCACGTTAAACTCCCATGCGCGCTCAGTCACTTTTTTAGTGGATTAAGCATTAGCGCAACCTATGCCATTATCGGCGCTGTTATTGCCGAGTGGCTGGGAGGTGTATCAGGGTTGGGCGTGTACATGATTCGTGTTCGTAAGTCGTTTTCTTACGACAAAATGTTTGCCGTCATCTTTTTAACGTCGGCACTCTCTTTGGTATTGATGGGTGCGGTTCGCGCACTTGAACGTATATGTATGCCTTGGAAAAAGGTAGAAAGGAAGTAGTATGGCTTCTCAATTAACTCGTCGTGCATTTATTGGAACGGCGGCTTCGGCATTTGCAGGTTTTTCATTGTTTGGCTGCTCACAAAACAGCGCTCCTTCAAGCAAAGGTGATAGCGACGAGCCCAAAAAGCTTACTAAGATTACGTTTTGTTTAGACTATACGCCCAATACTAACCATACAGGCATATATGTTGCACAACAAAAGGGTTACTTTAAAGATGCAGGTATTGATATCGAAATTGTGCAGCCAGCAGAAGATGGAGCCGAGGCTATGATCGGCTCTGGCCAAGCGCAGTTAGGTATTAGTTACCAAGACTTTATTGCCAATACACTTGCAAGTGATAATCCTGTTCCTATCGAAGCTATTGCAGCCATTATTCAACACAATACATCAGGTATTATGAGCAGAAAAGAAGACGGTATTACCTCGCCTAAATTTATGCAAAATCATACCTATGCAACCTGGAACATGCCTATTGAACAAGCTACGGTAAAACATGTTGTAGAAAAAGACGGTGGAGATTTTTCAAAAATTAAAATGGTTCCTGCCGATGCTACAACCGATGAAGTTCAAGGGCTTAAAGCAAAATTGTATGATTGCGTGTGGGTGTTTGAAGGTTGGGGTGTTCAAAACGCTCATGTTCAAAATTATGACATCAATTATTTTGCATTTAACGATATGGATGAAGTGTTTGATTTTTATACACCGGTGCTTGCAGTTAACAGTAATTTTGTACAAGAAAGTGAAGATAATCGCAGCTTGGTACAAAACTTTGTTAAAGCTTGTAGCAAAGGTTACACTGACGCGGTTGAAGATCCAGATGGTGCAGCACAAATTTTGTGCGATGCTGTTAAAGAACTTGATCCAGCACTGGTACGTGAAAGCCAGCATTTCTTGTCTAAAAAGTATATCGACGATGCGCAAACCTGGGGCATTATCGATCCTGTTCGTTGGTCAAGATATTTCCAATGGCTTAATGACAACAAGCTTGTAAATCACCCCATTGATGTTAATAAAGGTTTTAGCATGGAATATATAACCTATTATTAAGAGGTAACGCGCTTATTGGCACATCTATAATTATGAGGTGTGCCAATGCGCGATTTGGGCATGATTAAACGTGCGTCTATGCTCTATTGGCGCGTACGGGCTTGCACAAAGAGCCTTTGCTTTGCACATAAAATTGTGCTTGTATAGCTAAGTTGGATTGCATATGAATGAACAAACAGATACGCCTACACTTATGGCACAACACCTGTATCTTTCGTGGCAGCAGGTGCCGTCTGTAGAGCACAAACATACGTTATTTTCTGGTTTTAATCTTAACGATCATCAAAAGAGAGCAACATGTGATGAGCGTCTATGGAGTTCGGTGGTTGTTGCGGATATAACCATGTCTGTTAAAAAAGGCGAGCTTGTGTGTTTGGTGGGAAGATCGGGCTGTGGTAAAACAACCATTTTACATGCGCTATCAGGACTTATGAAGCCTGTGATGGGGCAGGTGTTTTTTCATGGAAAAGATATTACAGGACGCCCTGGGCACGTTTCTTACATGTTCCAAAAAGACTTGCTCTTGGAGCATAAACGCATTATTGATAATGTTTGCCTTCCGCTTACTTTGCGCCGTGTTGCGCAAGCAGAAGCATACGGTCAAGCGCAGCCACTTTTTGAGCGCTTTGGCTTGGCGGGTTGTGAATATAAGTGGCCACACGAGCTTTCGGGCGGCATGCGCCAGCGTGCCGCATTTTTGCGCACCTATCTTATGGGAAGCGATTGTATTTTGCTGGACGAGCCTTTTTCGGCACTTGATGCGCTTACGCGCGTTGCCATGCGGAATTGGTATTGTGATATTGCGCATGATTTAGGCATTGCAACGCTTGCAATTACGCACGATGTAGACGAAGCTGCTACTATGGCATCACGCGTGTACGTATTAGGACATATGTCCAAAAAAACGCAGCGTACTCTTCAAAATCAACAGGTACCAACTACGGCGCATACTATAGTTGGTGAGGTTCATGTTCCTACGCACGACGTATCAATGCACGCCGATGCTTTTGCGCTTACCCCCGAATTTCTATCATGCAAAAAAGAGATACTATCGCTTCTGTAGCTGGGTCGAATGCCTACTATGTGCTTGTTAGATGCACAGACGCTTTACTCGAATAAGCGCTTTACTCATTAGTTTTCGTTAGTATCTGTTGGTGATTTTTGCTGTGTGCCATTTGGTTGGTTATTGGTGTTATCGTCTTTCTTTTCTTGTCCAGAAACAGATGTACCACCTTGCGCGGTGCCTTCATGTTTCTGATGAGTAGTGGTGGGCTCATTGGTATTTTTTTGGTCCCCTGTGGCTGATTCGGTGTTGGTATCCGTGGTATCTTTTTGCCCTTCGTTGTCGCTATTTTGCTGGTTTTGAGCATTTTGAGTGGTAGAAGTGCCTTTATTTTGTTTAGGAGATACATTATCGCGTTTTTGCTCAATTGTTTCGTCTTTTTTGGGCGACGATCCTTGTTTATCTTGTATGTTGTGTACTTGAGGAGCTGGTGTAAAGACTTGTTTTGAGCCAATGCCTTCACCATGCGTTGCAAACATAACAACAGCTGCATAAATTCCAACACATACCAGCGCCGCAAGAGTACTCAACGCACCAATAAGTATTAATCGTTTTCTTGCTTGCTGTGACGCTGCCAGTCTTAAGGATTGTGGAGCAAGTCGCAAATTATAGTGTTGGGCGTTATGTGTTTGTGTCCGCGCGGCGGCATGTGGTGTTTGAGCTGGCGCTTGCGTGCGTGCTTGCTGCAAGCGTGCTTGTTCTTGCTGATCCTGTTGTGCTTTAAGTTTTTCACCAGTAGCGGTTAATACCGAACTACATACTTGTGACGCAAGAGCCGATGCTGCTGCAGCAATACCTACACCTATAATCGAACCTGTAAGGCCTATCTGAGAAGAAAGTACAAAAGACGTAAGAGAAGCAAGCGTACTTGCAACAATGGCAACAAACGATATATCGTTGAGCACGCCTTTTTTGTTACGCTGTTGCTGATTTTGTTTCTGATTTGCAAGAGACGGCACGTGCCCCGCAATGTTAGTAGTCTGATTTAAGTTATTTTGTGGCACATCATACGCGTTTTGTTTTTGTTGATGAGCGGAATACATTGTTTGTGTTGGTTGATACGTTGAGTATGATGCTTGCTTTTGCTGTTGATGTGCAGACGCAGCTTGTGTTTTCTGATATATGTCTATAGGAAGTTGTGTTTGTTGCAGCTGCTGTTTGTCCATGTATATATCCTTTGTTTGCTATGTTCTCTTTGAAATATATCCCTAAACATTCGCATGCAAACAAAGACAATAGAAGCGTCACATGATGAGCATGAAATTGTATACATTTTGCAGATTTCAGGATACATACGTATCAAAACATACATAGGCCATATTGAGAACAGGAGAAGTTTGGGTGTTGCTTTTTAACGAGGTCTACACTCCATGGAAATGCGACCGCCAAAAAAACGCCCAAACGCCCAAACGCCAAAAAACACCCAAATGTCCACGCGCCAAAGCACCATAAAAATGCACTGCCTTACACCTATGGTGCAAGGCAGTGCAAACTTTGCTACAACCAAAACTTAAGCCACAAACTCAAACACAATTAACGTTAGAAGTGCAACTACATCACGAGTTACAGCAAAAGTCGAAGCTGCAATAAACAGGTGGACAAAGGATAATATCAGCCTACATAAGCGTTAAAAATGCCTGATACAACAACGCGCCACAAACGCCGCCTACGATTGGGCCAACAACAGGAATCCATGCATAACCCCAGTCGGAGTCGCCTTTGTTTGTGATAGGTAAAATGGCGTGCATAATACGAGGACCGAGGTCTCGAGCAGGGTTAATAGCATAACCAGTTGTTGCACCAAGAGAAAAGCCAACAACGATAACTACCAAACCAACAACAATAGGACCAAGGCCGCTCGCAAGGTTGTTTGGGCCTAATGCCATAACACAAATTACTAGTACAGCGGTACCAAGTGCCTCGTCAAGTACGTTAGACCAGGTGTGTCTAATGGCAGGAGCGGTTGAGAAGCAACCCAAGATGGTGGGAGCGTCTTTGGTTTCTTTCCAGTGTGGGTAGTAGTGCAGCCACACTAAAACAGCACCAGCAGCTGCGCCAAGCGTTTGCGCAAGAACAAAGCTGGGTACTTGCTCAATAGGAAACATACCAGCGGCAGCAAGTGCAATAGTTACTGCAGGATTTAAGTGACCAGGACATACAACACCTGCAATATATACGGCAATGGTTACTGCAACACCCCAGCCAAGGACTATTGCCGTCCAACCAGTGCCTTCCTCTTTTGTTTTGTGTAAGATGTTACCTGCTACAACGCCGTTACCAAGTAACACCATAATCATAGTGCCAAAAAATTCACCAATAAGAGCATTCATACGTGCCTCCTTTTAGCAATTACACCTAACTATTTATCTCATTTCAACGAGATTATTTGGTAATTTTGAGGGGTTCTAACTCGTCTAAGACTTCGCTAAGCGGTGCGCCTGCCTGGAGCAACACAGCTGCGGCAAACGTACCCTCAACAATAGGAACTGGCTGCATAAGTACTTTTTTTGTACACGTTTCGCACGCAAGCTCCAAGTTGAGCTTTGCGCTTCCCAAGTCATAAAATGCAATCAGCGTATCAGCGGTGTTTTCTTCGATTGCTCCTAAAACCACATCAAACGTACTTCCAATGTCACCGTCTGCCGTACCGCCACAATAGGTAATACTTACATCATGGGCAACCTGATCCACCAGCTTTTTTACGCCGAGTGCAATTTCGGGTACGTGCGAAACAATAACGATACCAACGCTGCCAGTGCCTTGTGCATCTGTTGTGCTCATACTACACTCCTTGCTCAAGAAGGGCGCAAAAGAGCATGCCAGATGAAGCCGCGCCAGGATCGATATGGCCGCACGAGCGCTCGCCGGTGTATGAAGCACGACCCTTCGTTGCGCGCAAAGGTGCAGTAGCGTCTACCAGAGCTTTAATACTGTCGCAGCTAAGTTCACCACGGCGCAGTTGCTCAATAGCTGGGCTCCAAAAATCAACCATGGTTTTTTCTCCCAGCTCGGCATGACCACGCTTTTGGATTTGATCAAGCCCGCACTGCAACATGTCGGGAAGACTATCGTTTGCATGCATACTCATGCCCAAAAATGCCGAACCGTACAGAGGACCTGATGCACCACCAACGTGGCTCAGAAGTTGCATTGCACACAGTTTAAGGGCTTCGGCTGTTGTTTTAGGTGGTTTTTCTTCAAGTGCTTTGCGCACAAACTCCATGCCACGCGCCATGTTTGCGCCATGATCGCCGTCACCAATGGGGGTGTCAAGGTCGGTAAGGTAGGTTTTGTTTTCTTGAATTTTTTTATCAAAGGCTAAGAGCCACTTTACAGTTACTTGAGTTTCCATGTTATCACTACCAAGCTGGTGTATTAACAGGTGCGTTAAGCGCGTTAACGTCGTTATCGGTTACCTGCATAAGGGTCAGCGACAAGCCCGCCATATCAATAGATGTCATATAGTTGCCAAGTTTCTTAAATGCAACTTCAATGCCTTTTTCGGCTAAAAGTTCTTCAACATCGTGAGCAAAAATGTATTGTTCCA
The DNA here is from genome assembly GCF_986145555.1 of Fannyhessea sp. Lineage (NCBI taxonomy): Bacteria > Bacillati > Actinomycetota > Coriobacteriia > Coriobacteriales > Atopobiaceae > Fannyhessea > Fannyhessea sp. The sequence goes on along the minus strand of NZ_CFRCNA010000004.1, from coordinate 15,640 downwards.
TAAGTGGAGTTGCACCCATACCATTAACAAGAAGAGCAACTTTTTTATTGGTATCCCAATTAAAGCTTTCATACAGTTTTCCAAAGAGCTCTTGTGCAAAGGTTTTGGACGGAGCCATCGCATCGCGCTTGTAACCAGGCTCACCGTGAATACCAATACCAAACTCAATTTCGTCTTCGTCCAAAACAAAGCCAGGTTTTCCAGCCTCAGGCACGGTTGCACCCGAAAGCGCCAAACCAATTGTGTGAATACGTGGAACAATGTCATCGGCAAGCGCTTTAATCTCCTCAAGCGTGCAACCACGACGTGCCGCGTCGCCTAAAATTTTATGCACAAAAATGGTTCCTGCGACGCCGCGGCGCCCTTGTGTGTACAAACTGTCTTCAACAGCAATATCGTCGTCTACAACAACACTTGCTACCTTGATATCTTCGGATTCGGCAAGCTCTTGCGCCATCTCAAAGTTCATGATATCGCCTGAGTAGTTTTTGATAACCATAAATACGCCAGCACCCTCGTCTGCCTGGCGAATTGCCTCCAAAATTTGGTCGGGTGTAGGAGACGTAAACACGGCACCACATACGGCACCAGAAAGCATGCCTTCACCTACAAACCCTGCGTGAGCAGGCTCATGACCCGAGCCACCACCCGAAATAATACCAACGTGACCTTGCTTTTCAGCGCGGCGCATAATAACGTCAAAGCCTTCTGCACGGCGTAATACATCGCTGTGAATAAAGGTGAGGCCTTGCAACATCTCATCTACAACGGTAGTGGGATCGTTGATAATCTTTTTCATGGCTACCAACCCTTCTATAAATGTTTAATGCAAGCGCACAATTAAACGTTGGTGTTGCAGGCGTTGAGTCTTGTCAGGCCAAACGTGATACCCATGTAGTTATGCAAGCCTTGTGTACCATGGGTCATCTCTTGCAGTAAACGCTTGTGTATGTGCGCTTTGCATTCTTGTTAGTGCTATTGTATGCAAGGAATTTTTTTGATTGTAGTGGACAACTTATACTCCTTGTCCATTGTCCTTGGTCACATTTTCCGTAATAATTTATATACTGTTGGTACACGTGGGAGGTGATAGAGTGCATGTCTGGTTCGATCATCACCAAAAAGAAAATTGCAAATGCGTTCAAAACAGAAATTGAATGTCGCACGTTCGATTCAATCTCGGTAAGCCAGATAATGAAACGTGCACATATCCGCAGGCAAACCTTCTACGATTGCTTTATCGACAAATACGATCTGGTAGATTGGATATTCCAAAACGATCTTCACGAGCAAATTTCCGATCGGCTCGACTTTTTGAGTGGTCTGGACTTGTTGCAAGAAGTGTTTTACTTTTTTGAAAAACACGTGCATTATTATGCACAATTATTTAAGATTGTTGATCAAAACGACTTTTCAACCTATTTTTTGGACTATTGCGAACAACTCATACGCAAAATCTTTGATGAGGAGCTACACGGTGCAGATATAGACATTGCTCCGTATATAAGTTATCACAGCATCGCGCTTTCTAATGTTATTCGCTACCATGTTATGCATGAAAATTTTAACCGTGAGATATTGTTTAAGATGTGCAAGAATACCATAAACATTACGTTGCAAATTATTTCGGACGATACGCTCTAGCGCAGCCACATACGTAAGATACAGAACAGGAAGCATTATGATACAGATTATCAATCAGCCGGAGAACGTTGTTGAAGATATGCTGAGCGTTTTGCCTGATATTTACCCCAAACTTAAGTATAAAAAAGAAACGGGTATTGTATATCGTACAAACCTAACAAAAGACTGTGTGCCACTGCTGTCAGGCGGTGGATCGGGTCATGAGCCCGCGCACTTTGGATATGTTGGCCAGGGAATGCTTAGTTGTGCTGTTGAAGGTCCGATCTTTGTTCCTCCTTCAGCCGAGCACATCCTTGAGGGCATTAAAACGGTGTATAACGCTAAAACGGGTTTACTTGTTATCATTAAAAACTTTGAAGAAGACGTTACAAACTTTGGGAGTGCCATACGACAGGCTCGTGAGATGGGCATGAATGTTGAGTATGTAATTTCTCACGACGATATTTCTATTGAGTCTAGTTCGTTTACGCGTCGGCAGCGTGGTGTGGCAGGCACCGTGCTTATGCACAAAATTCTAGGTGCAGCAGCGCAGGCAAAAGTTGATCTTGACGGCTTAGTGTACATGGGAAATCAGATTTCTGAATGTATTGCCACGCTTGGTGTGGCAAGCCGAGCAGCAACGCTACCAGGAAAAACAGAGCCAATGTTTGAGCTTGATGACCATGATATTTCTTATGGCATTGGTATTCATGGCGAACAGGGTTATCGTACTATTGGTTTTGAATCGTCTGAAAAATTAGCCGTTGAGCTGGTAAATAAGCTCAATTTAAAGTTCCACTGGCATACTCACGATCCCTATATTGTGCTTGTAAACAATCTGGGTGGCTGCACGCGCGAAGAGGAGCTTATTTTCACGCATGACATATTGCAGCTCCTTGATCTGGAAGGGCTCAATATTATCGATGTAAAAATTGGAACATTTATGACAAGCTTAAATATGGCAGGGCTTTCGGTTACCCTCTTTAAGCTTCACGATCCGTCATGGCTTGCCTATTATCAAGCGCCCACTGATGCATTTGCGTGGTAAGCTCACATCGCAGGCTTGTTGGTATAAAATATGTCGTTAAATGTTCGCATGCAAACAAAGACAATAGAAGTGTCACATGATGAGCATGAAATTGTATACATTTAGCTCATTTCATCAAAATTGCCTTCAAATGTAATGTGCCACCACGAGCAAAAATAAGCAGAAAATCCGTGATAAAACGTTATATCACATCGGTATTCGTGAAGTTTCGTATATATTTCGTATAAGTTACAATACCTACGTTACTCTTATGGAGAAAAAGGTATTATATATATGAATGCTAACGGTTGGTACGTCAAGGAGGTACTTTCATGCTCGTTTCTGCATCTTCTATGCTTCGCAGCGCAGAGCAAGGACATTATGCTATTGGTGCGTTTAACACCAACAATCTTGAGTGGGCTTCTTCAATTTTGGATGCCGCTGAAAAAGAGCAAGCTCCTGTCATTGTTCAGTGCACAGGCGGAGCTGCAAAATGGCAAACTTCATTCAAGCTTGTTAAAGACATGGTCGAAGAATTAGTTAAAGTTAAAAACATTACGGTTCCTGTTGCTATGCACCTCGATCACGGTAACTACGAAGAAGTATTTCAGGCCATCGAGGCAGGATTTACCTCTGTTATGTACGACGGTTCTCGTGAGAACGATTTTGAACTCAATCGTAAGCGCACCGAAGAAATTGTTAAACTTTGCCACAAAAAAGGTATCTCTGTTGAGGCAGAAGTTGGCGGTATTGGTGGTACCGAAGACGGCGTAACCAACACTGGTGAATTGGCAGATCCCAAGCAATGCGAAATCTTTGCTAATCTTGGCGTAGATGCACTTGCTTGTGGTATTGGTAACATTCACGGCGTATATCCTAAGAGCTGGAAGAGCCTTTCCTTTGAGCGTATTTCTATGATTAAAGAAAAAGTTGGCGATCTTCCTTTGGTTCTTCACGGGGGAAGCGGTATTCCTACCGAGCAAGTTCAAAAAGCAATTTCTATGGGTATCTCCAAAGTTAACGTTAATACCGAGCTTCAACAAGTATTTACCGCTGCAGTTCGTAAATATGTAGAAGAGGGTAAAGACTTAGAGCCTAAGGGCTTTGATCCCCGTAAGATCTTAAAACCTGGTCGTGAAGCTATTGTGGAACGCGCATGTGAGCTTATCCGCGACTTTGGTTCTGATAACAAGGGTTGGAACTAAGTTTTTTACGCTTTTAGATAGGCTGTAAGGGTAAATTGCGTATCTATACGCTATTTGTAGCTTAGTAACTCTTGCATAAGATGAGGGTATTTAGGTACTTTTTCGCATAAGCGGAAAAGTACCTTTTTTTATAACTGATTGAGCAATAAAAGAATTCCAACATAAAAAATCTTTAAGCTCATGTAGGAAAGTTGTATATCAGCACGTGTACAAGTCATACCGTGAGCTTTCAAATCGGTTGCGCGTGCGGGAAAACATTCATGCGTTTTAAGAATCATATACAATAAAATAAGCAGACCGAATTTTTTTGGTCGACTTATGCAAAAAATATACCAGGCGAATATAAATATCTACAGACGCTTATATCCATATGCTTTAAACTGCTAAAACAGGAAAAACAGTGATTGCTCTATACAAACCTTAACACCGTTGCTACAATGATTAAGCTTATAGGTATAAATATCGATTATTGTATACAGGTGTTGGTATGGTTAAAAATAACAGGATGGAACAAATAACATCGCATAAAAAAATAACCGCAAAACATAAGCGTGAAAAAACGTCTTTAGGCGTTGCGGCAAGTGTTGCCCTTGTTTCTACACTTGCAATTACCACGCCAGCATTTGCTGCTCAAACAACAAAGAAGGCAGACAATGCAACGGACGCTGCTATCGAACAAGCTTCGGTGTCTGCACCAACAACCCCTCACGATTCAGCAAACGCTGGATCTAAGGCTGCCCATGCGTCAATTTCTGAGCACGCTCAAGCAGCAGCACATACAACCACTGTAGCAAAGTCATCCCAAACGCCTGTTGTAGCGCCAGTTGCTACAAGTGCACAAGGTACACAAGACATACAACCTTCAGCCGTAGATACGCATAATGAGCCAAATTCGGCTAACCCCCTTCATCAACCAGCTAATACGCCTTCAAAACCTAAAGACACCACTAACCAACAAGTTGTAAAGCCCAATACTGAGCACCCAGAAGCAACAGATCAACCTACGGCAAATGGACAGGTAGCACGCCCCGAAAACGAGCGTAAGACGGTGTATAACTTTACCGTGCACTATGCTGTTTCGGGCAACCAAACCAAACAACTTCTTCAGCCAACGGAGTTTTCGTTCACCGAGGCAAAACTCAACGAAATTAGTGCTCAAGGAGCAGATGGTGTATATATTCCTGTCCCTACGACTAAGGGTTATCGTGCTCCACGCGGTAAATATATTAAAAACGAGCAGGGTAAATACGTTCTTGACACCGAGCAAAATGCATCGGTTCAAACCTATATTAAAATTGATAAAGCACTTATTGAACAATATAAAAATGACCGTTTGAGCAAAGGCGATACCATTGTTAGTGAGTTTACGCTTGAATACAATCCCAAGCAGGTAACGTTTTATGTTCGCCATATGCTTCAAAATCCAAACTATAACCCTAGCGATCCAAATTCAAAGCGTTTTATAGAGTATAAAGACTTAAATCACAAAGTAAAATTGCAAGACGAACAAGGTAATTGGCATACTGTTTGTGTAAGTAAGGCAGTAGGTTTGGTGGGTTCACAAGTATTTGCCCAGCCTGTTAATATCGAGGGCTATAGCCCCGAGCCAAATTTAGTGGGATCTGCAATTCCTGATGACGCGTATTATACCGAAGCCGATGACGACGAGGCACAAACTCCCGGCTCTACTCAAACTCCCAATAAACATTTGGTGTTTGAGCTGCGTTATTTGCTTAAAAAGCACGAAGTTTCCTACGATGTTCAAGGTGGCACTGCCATTCAGGGTCATGTGTATAAATTTGGCGAAACAACGCTCAAACAAAATAATCCTACACGCAAGGGTTACAAGTTTTTGGGCTGGACCGTAAAAGGCATTAAAGGAAAAGAAAGCGACACACCTTCGTCTGACCCCGATTTTACTAAGCAAGTATTGCCCGATAACGACGTTGAGTTTATTGCACACTGGGCACCCGAAAAAGAAGAAACAACCTACTGGGTAAACGTGTGGGTGCAAAAAGCGCGCCTAGTAAAGCCTAACGATCCTAATAGTCTTGACAACTACGACTACGTTGGTCGCGTCCTTCGTAAAGGCAAAAGCGACGCGAACATCGAAAATGAATTCACGAAATACAACCCATCGTTTGACGCACCAACCGATATGCTAAACGGGAAATATCGTGTGATCAAAGGCACACTTACCGCAGACGAGCGCAAGCAGGTGCACTTTGACGGGCTGGATACCACCAATGACCGTATAAAAGCAGACGTTGAAAAAGTACTTGCGAGCGATAAAGAGTTCGATAGATTTTATAAGCCAAACTACCAGCTAGAAAATAAGCTGAACGCCGGCGAAGCGCCTGAGTGGTTTGGTGCAAAAGAAATGCGTCCGCTGTATAAGCTGCGCCCCGATGGCACAACCGTGCTGAATGCCGTGTATGACCGCCAGGTGTATACCTACTACTTTGCTAAGCCTGATGGGTCGAAGAAGAGTACAGATGCAGATCCCTACGCTACTCCTCCCAAACCTGGCGATCCCGACTATAAGGGTAATGCAAGAGGCAGCAGCACCACGGTTACGATAGGCGGGAAATCATATACATACAATAAAGATAACCCTAATTCTGCATACGCTATTAAAGTGCGCTTTAACGAAGAGCTGCGCCCTGGTATAGAATTTCCAAAGACATCCCAAATTACCTATAGCCCTGTTGATAGAACACATGATATAGACGGAAGAGAAATCGATGGTTCAAAAGAAGAGCCTCAGGCAAATATGGGCTTATACATACTTGGTGACGCGACCAACATGCATAAGGGCAAATCAGATGATGGCGACAATGTGTTTGATACGCCGCCCTATCGCTTTGGTTTTGAAGATGTGTATTACACGCGCGAAGTACCAGGCGCAGACTTTTACAACAAACAAGATTTCTTCTGCTTTAGTAAGCATTACCATCAAGGCACCTCTACAACCGAGGTAGGTAACTACGACTACAACCCCTACCAGCGGCTTTTTACGCCTTTTCCTATGGACACGAGGCAATTTAGCACGGGTAAGCCATCAAATGGACCTTTTCATGTGGTGATACGTGTAGAAACACCTGAATCTGCTGCGGCACGACTTAAAGACCCTCACGCAAAACCGCAGTACAAACTAAGCGTGATGTCGTACACCCAGTATAATTATATATACAGAAATGGAGACATTAGCAAATCGAGTTTACTTGGTTGGAATGGATTTGTCGGACCAAATCTTATTGGGTATAAAACGCCCTCGAGTGCATCAGGTGGAGATCCTTCTATTTGGAATAATGAAGACGAGTATTTTTTTGGCAATAACGCACAAAAACCCATACTCGATCCAAATGCCTCGATACCAAAAACGCACATGCAGTGTGTGTATGAGCTGCTGTATCAAGACTATTGTGCATATCTTAAAGCGAAAGGCAAAGCGAAGCCTGCTGATCTTGTAGATGGCATGGTAGCCGCTTCAGAAAAAGAGCGCTTTAAGAAATACGTTAACGAAAAATGGAAAGACGCATTTGACTTTAGCTATAAGAAAAACAGCAAAGGCGAATGGGTAAAAGAAGTAACTGATAAGGACGGTAAAACCCAAGAACTACCAGTTGAGCACCCCTTTAGCGCCATTCTTGTGTGGACCTACGATCGTACTACACCCACACTTCACTTCTATAGCGACGCAGCTACCAAGGTAACAGATAATAACGGTAACGCCGCTACTATCCAATCTCCTTTTGGGAGTAATCTTTTCAAAAAAGATTATATTATGGGCGGCCGCATTCAAGATGGAAAGTTTACGCCTACTATTAAGCCTTATACGCCAGCTGGGCAAGCGCCTGAGCAGTTCCCCGGTATGTACAGTTTTGAGCTTAACGGTAAAGAGTACTTCATAAAACGACCTGATAATCTGCCTAAAGACTACGTCTTTGACGGCTGGGCACTTGACGCCAATGGCTCGCAGGTGCTTATTCCGCACATGAAGTCTGACGGTACGCCGCTAAGTGCACAAGACATTCTTGATTATGTACAAAAACAAACAACACAGCGCGTACTACCAGATGGTGGACTTACGCTCTATGCACATTGGGTGCCTGCTCAGGTTACACATACCATTAAGGTCGATATGAACCGTGGGGATGGTTCGCACTCAGAAGTGTTTGTAAAGCATGGAGCACATGCTCACAAAGCTAAAAATGATGGTATTACGCGTGACAAGAATAAAATTCCTAAAGATGAATTTCCTCTTCCTGCCGAGCGTTCTGGCTATGTATTTTATGGTTGGGAAGTAAAAACGCACGATGCAGACGGTCACGAACACTGGTTGCCGTTTGCGTTTAGCACGCCTGTAGTAGAAGACTTAGAAGTTCGTGCCGAGTGGATTGAAGACAAGCGTGTTACTGGTACGGTGCGTCAAGTGTTCCTCAATCCTGGTTGCACCATTGAACAATATGAAGCAGCTAAGAAAACAGGCAATCAAGAAGAGCTTAACAAACTTATTCACAATATAAAAGTTGAGCAACTCCACGATTTGCGCCCCGGTTCTTCTACCTCGGTACAAGCGGGGTACCGCGATGATGAGTATTTCCCCGATCATACGTATTCAACATTTGTGGTAAATGATGACGCAAGCAAAAACAGCGCCGAGTTTGTATATCAGCCGTATTCAAAACGACACTATACGGTACATTATAAAGATGCTGCAGGTAATGAGATTGCCGCGTCCGAGCCTCAAGAGGGAAATGTTTCTGTTTACACTACAAATAAGCTTAACTATAACGTTGTTGAAGCAAAAACAATTCCTGGCTATGTACTGAAAAAAGGTGTTGCTCCGCAGTACCAGTTTGTGATTAAGCCAGAGTCAAACGGTAGCTATAAAGACAGCTACGACTACACGTTTGTTTATGATGACGTGCGTATACTTAATCGTAAAGACGATACGCAAGTAACACCTACCAATTATTCGCGCTTGGTATTTAAGACAGAAACTACCGAGCTGGTTGTAAAAAATAAAAAAGTTATTTCACAAATTTCTAAAACGGCTGGCGGTGAGCTTAAGCCCTTTGCGTTTGATCCAAGCGCGCCTGCAACAAATGTTTCGGAGATTGTGCTTGACGCGGTACAGGGCACAAAAGCATATCAGCTGCCTTTGCCAACTCCTGTTGCAAAAGAAGGCTTTACCTTTGTAGGCTGGACTTCAGAAGACTACTATGACGGACAAAAATACGATGGTGCCAATCGTTTGCCTGCCAACTCGCAAACGTTTGACCATAAGATTGTTTACATTGCCCACTTCAAAAAGACCGAAAATGCCTTTGTAGGCTCCGACCCCAAGGCAGAAACGCCCACGGGCTACTACAAAGTTAACTACACCGCCGACCAAAACGGCCGCCTCTCGCGCCAAATTTCTGACGGTCATGGTGGTACTAAAGATGAAACGCTTGATACGCTTACCAATATTGTTGTTTTGGACAAATATAAGATAAACGTTATCAAAGCTCCAACTCCTGTACCCGATAAAGGTTTTAAGGCTATAGATGGCTTTACGTTTGAGGGGCAAGACGCCAAAGACCGTACCTACACCAAGCATTTTGTGATGATTGACCCTATAGCAATTGATCATCGCTATGTTTTGCCAGGTGCTCCTGTATTGGGCACCAATGAAACGATCATGAGCCTTATTAAAAATGCTAAAGAGTATAAAAATGAGGCAGATGCTAGTACCCCTGGTGCGGCTGCAACGTATAAGCTTTTCGATGAAAATGGACAGCCTGTAAGTTCGCTTGACTCAACCACAGCAGGTGAGCACAAGGTATTTATTGAGGTTACCGCAGGTAGAGAAGGCCATCGCGTAAGCAAAAAAGTTCCGTTTTTCTATACGGTCATGCCGCGCGCGTTCCTCCAAGGCGATCTTAATAAATATGACCCTGCTCAGGTAGCTGCACACTATAAGAAATATACCTTTAAGTCTAAGACTAACCAAGGTATTATGACTGGTCGCGAAACTGCGCACCAAGAAGGCGAATACGAAACACTAGGCGCATATGTATATGTAGGCACTACCGAAAAACCTGCAGACACCTATACGCTCGATATTCCTTCTGCTGCTGGTCGAGACTTTGAAGCCGACGGCTATCATTATGTGTTCCGTGGTTGGAAAAAAGTTGATACGGCGTCTGCTCAAACTGGTGGTGCGTCTGGTAGTACCGCACCTGACGTGTTACCTGCCGACTTTACATGGAAAAACTTTACACCTGATATTGGTCCAAAAGACCACTATAAAGACATTAAACCTACGGATAATGCGTCATATGTAGCAATGTACGAGAAAATCCCCTACATTGTGACTAAATCCGAAGATGGTACTGTTCCGCCCGACAGTGTTGTTGTTTCGTTTAAGCCAGCGGCTGGTCGCGCGTGGAAAGACGGACAAACAGGTCCTAAAGTACTCTACATTAAAAAGGGTATGGATATTTCCAAGCTCGATGAGCACGGTAAACCCATTAAAGCAGACGACCATACCACTAAGTCGATCCTTCAGGTTTTGGGTGAAAAACTCTATGGTTACACAGGCGACTGGACCAAGTCCTCAATGGAGGGAATAGACCTTATTGGAAGCATGAAAGACGGAGCGGGTGCGGACGGTTGGAAGTCGAATAACGCCTTCCAAGAGTTTGTTGCACATCAAACGCCTTACACAGACCCACAAGGTGGTGTAGAAAAAACAGTTATTCAAGGAACAGCTGCGCCTAACGCTTTGGACTTTGTAAAAAACAAAGATGCATTTGTGCCAGGTGATTCCTCTACCGTAGAGAGCATTACCGCTGAATACGTGAAAGCGCCAAGCACTGATGCCGCTGCAAACCTCACGGTGCCTATCAAAGTGACCGTCAAATACAAAGACAGCTCAGATTCTACGCATACGCGTGTGTATAACATTACGGGTAGCCTGCAGGTATTAGGCAGTGTGCTTGAGGCTAAACATGCACCAAATGACCCCGAACTTAAAAAGCAATATAAGACTATTACCTTTATCAGCCAAAAAGTAGACGCACCGTTAAAGCAAGGTCAAACAGTTGCCGATAAAGAGCAGCCTGGTCAAGTATCGGGTGCTGTTGAAAACAACAACCAACTTGAGTTGCAATATTTGGCATTCCATAAAGATGGCAACAGTTATACGATTACCGTACCTCAGGCAACGGGCTTAGACTTTACCGCTAACGGATATCACTACGTCTTTACGGGTTGGAAGAAAGTACAAAATGGCGCCCATGCTCAAGAGGTGTTGCTCGATGCTGCTTCTCGCACGCTAACCTTTGATGCACACAGCGATGTTGTGTACGAAGCACAGTATAAAAAGATTCCTTATATCATGGAAAAGAGTGAGGACGGAAACGTTCCACCCGACAGTGTTGTTGTTTCGTTTAAGCCAGCAGCTGGTCGTGCATGGACTGACGGACAAACAGGTCCTAAAGTACTCTACATTAAAAAGGGTATGGATATTTCCAAGCTCGATGAGCACGGCAAACCAGTGAGCGATCCAAGTAAGAGCATTCTTGCGTTTTTGGGTAAGCAGCTCTATGGTTACACAGGCGACTGGACTAAGTCATCTATGGAAGGTATCCAGCTTATCGAAAGCATGAAAAAGCATGGCGAGGGGATAAGCGGTGCCGATGAAGCATGGAAGTCTAATAATGCATTCCAAGAGTTTGTAGCACATCAAACACCCTACACAGACCCACAAGGTGGCGTGGCAAAAACTATTATTCAAGGAACCGCTGCGCCTTCGGCTCGTGAATTCATCAAGAATATCAACGAATTTAAGACTGATGCAAATTCGCCCTTTGAAAGTATTAAGGCAGAATTTGTAGAGGCTCCTCAAACCAATGCAGCTGCAAACCTTACAGTTCCCATTAAGGTTACTGTTACCTATAAAGATAGTGCAGAAACAACGCATACGCGTGTGTACAACATTACGGGTAGCTTGCAGGTATTAGGTGCTGTTCTAAAATCTGAAAACGCACCTTCGGATCAAACGCTCAAACAACAATATACAACGGTTACTTTTGTAACAAAGAAAACTAATGTGTTAGACGAGCACGGCAAGCCCACAGGCGCACAAGAAGAACCCGGACAGCTGTCGGGTGCAAATGACAATGGCGAACTTGGATACCTTACCTTTAAGAAAACAGGTGCGTTATATGACATTGCTGTTCCTAAGGTATCGGGTCATGACTATGAGGCAAACGGATATCACTACGTCTTTACGGGTTGGAAGAAAACCTCTACAGGTGGCGCAGCAGCAGATGAGCTTAGCTCGGATACACGTATTATAAAGTTTGACGCGCAAGAAAATGTAATCTACGAGGCACAATATAAGAAGATACCCTATATTGTAACTAAACCCGAAAATGGTAATGTTCCACCCGATAGTGTTGTTGTATCGTTCAAACCAGCTCCTGGTCGTAAGTGGCATGATGGCTCAACTGGTCCAAAGGTACTCTACATCAAGAAGGGTATGGATATTTCTCGTTTGGACGAGCACGGAAAGCCTATTCCCGATGGTGATACTACAACTCCTTCAATTTTGCAGGTATTAGGCTCACAACTCTCGGCATACGATAACGACTGGACCAAGTCGTCTATGGATGGCATTACGCTTATTGACAGTATGAAAAACTCTACTGATCCAAATGCGTGGAAGTCTAACAACGCCTTCCAAGAGTTTGTTGCACATCAAAAGAAACATACCGAGCCCGAACCTATCCCAGATTATCTGGCAATCATTCAAAATACCAAGGTTCCTGCTGCAAATGACTTTATTAAGAACGATGCTGCATTAAAGGCATTGGTACGTGCGTCTGGGCAAACGATTCCAGGGTCAGAAAATATAGATTCGTATACGGTAGAGTTTGTTGGAAATCCGCCACAGTCTAAGGTTTCGGGCGTATATCTGATTCCGCTTAAAGTGACTATTAAATATCACGACATGGCAGAGCCTAAAGTATTTAAGATGAATTCTCAGCTTAAAGTTATATATGGCGTGCTGTACAGCAAGAATAAACCCGATCAAAACAAGTTACCCATTGATTACAAGGTATTTGATGGACACTACCGTAAAGTTACCTTTATTACCGACGATAACGAGAAGTCGCAGCATAAGGGTATGATGATTGGTGAAACCAAGAATTCAGTTGACTACTATGTAGCCAAAGATCAAAAACTTAAGGTACGCGTTCCTAAGATTTTGAATCAAGATTATAAAGACGATGGATATCACTATCGTTTCTTAGGTTGGCGACTGGTTTCAGCAACTAACCAGCAAGTAGCAGACGCTCATAAAGCGTCAGATGGTGACTTAGTAGCAGGAACACCAGCTGCAGAGCAGCTCACCTTAAACGAGCACACAGGCGACCTCATTTATAAGGCAGTCTATGAAAAAGTTCCGTATGTAGTAACTAAGCCTGTAGACGGTACGGTTCCTGCCGACTCGGTTGTTGTATCGTTTAAGCCTGCTCCTGGCCGTATGTGGCGTGATGGTTCAACTGGTCCAAAGGTGCTCTACATTAAGAAAGACACCGATATTTCCAAGCTTGATAAGGATGGTAAACCTATTACCGATCCTAAAGACAGCGTACTCGCATGGCTGGGCGATCAGCTTGTTGGCTATGAGGGCGACTGGTCAAAGAGTAATATGGAAGGAATTACCGCAGAAAGCAGTATGAATGCTGCGCATGCAACCAATCCGCAAGCATGGCTCTCAAAAGATGCATTCCAAGAGTTTGTTGCACATCAAAAAACGGTGGTTGAGCCTTCTGTTAAGAACGAAATCGTTATCACGCAATATGGTCAGGTACCCGATGCAAAAGCATTTATCGATAACATGGCTGATATCGAAAAAGATAACATTGCCACAAACAGTGATGGTAGCTATCAAATTAGTGTCACGTATGGCGATGAGAACAATTCTAAAAAACCAAGTTCGTCTGATGCTGCGGTGTATACCGTACCGCTAACGGTGACCATTCAACATAAAGATATGGATAAACCAAGCGTGTATAAACTTACCAGCGTTTTGCGTGTTATGGATAAGGTTCTCTCTAATACGCAAGGTGGTAAAATAGTTGGCGAGATTACACGTAAGCAGCAAACATCTGAGCCGCTTAACGGAGAAGAGCAGCAATTTAAGGACAACTATGCCAAAGTTGTATTCTCTTCGGGTACTGAAGGTACGCTTGTTGGTGGTGAGAGCGATACCACAGCTACACACTATGTAAAGAAAAACACCAACATTACGCTTTCTGTTCCAAGTGTTATTGCAAAGGTAGATCAAACCGATACTTCAGGTGACAAATTCAAGTGGGTATTTACTGGTTGGAAATTGCAGATAAAGCCAAATGCTCAGCACACACCTCAAACAGGCAGCTCGTCACGCCAGCGTCGAAGCCTTGACGGTGTATTGCCGTTCACCACGTTGGTACAAACTGACACGCCAACAGGCACAACCGTGACGAATATCGTGCTTTCTGCCGAAGACTTAAAGCCAGAAAACTTAACGAATACACTTCGTAAACTTGAGGCTATCTATGGTAAAGCCTTTAGTGATGCCACGTATGAGTTTGTTGCACAGTATAAAAAGCAACCTTATATTTTGGACTCAAGTCAACAAGATACCGTGCCAGAAGGTTATGTACCGCTCGCGTTCTTACCTGGTCCAAAACATACATGGAAAGATGGCTCTACGCGTCCGTACATCTTCTACATTCAAAGTGGTACCGACATTACTAAACATAAGCATGAGCTTGAGGCGTTACTTTCGGGCTTTGTTGATTGGCAGGTGTACGACAAAAACGGTGCGCTTATTCAAGACGCAGACCAAATTAACGCTGCCAATAATCCAAAGCATGCGTATACCTTAATTGCTCACCAAACCGAAGTTCCCGACATTTCGGCAAAGGATGACGTTGTTATTGGTGTGTATGATGAAGTGCCCAATTATGACAGACTCATCAATGATATTAAACAAGGAACTACGGTAGTACCTGGTTTAGCTGCGTTTATGAACTCTGATCGTTTTGTTGGCTTTGAGGCTCCTTCAACTGAGGTACCGCTGAATCCGCATGCTGGAAAACCAGGTGTATATGTTGAGCGTTTTGGTCTTAAGTACAAAAACGATAAGGGTGATATTGAAGTAAAGCACATTGCTGTAAACATTCGTGTTCTGCCTCGTGTCATACCAGAGCAACACCTACCAGCGCAAGGCACCCCAGAAGCAGAATTTATTAAGCTTAACTACACCAAGGTTATGTATCGCGTTGCCCTGCACGATCATGGACGCCTTACGTCTCCCTTTACAACGTTTTATGTACGTCGTGGCTATACCATTGATCCTAATGCACTTCTGTACTTTGATAAAGAGCTTCGTAGTGCTCATACACAAGGAAACGAAGAAATAGGTGTACCTTCAACCCAAGCTGATACAGGTTATACCTTCTTTGATTGGCAAAAGGTTTCAGCTAACGATAAGGGAGATGTGGTATACCTTGCTCACTTCCATAAGCTTCCTATTGCACACTTTACTCTTGAAAGCACAACCGAAGCCGAGCAACCATTTACAACTAAACTTATAGGAGATGTACAAAACCATCCACGCCTTAAGGCAGACTCTCTAGTTCCAGAAGGCATACAAGTAAACTGCAATGGTGAGACCTGTACTATAAGCGGTACCGCTCATATAAACGACTGGAAAGATGGAGAAGAACAGCGT